>JASEGW010000170.1 GCA_030017825.1 bacterium
ATCCTTAAACTTAAAATAAAGGAACGTATTCTTATATCGAACTCAGATTATATTAATTTGTGCTTGGTTTTCTATAATAAACCGAAGATTTTTTAGTTCTATTTAAAATATAGGCAAATCTTGTTCCGACATTTTTTTGGGTAACGCTATATATAATTAATGTCTTAATTTTATAAGGATAATATCTTAATGAAAAAAAACATGAACACCAATGCTCTATTTAGAGAAATATTGGATATAGTGGATGAATTACGCAGTGACAAAGGATGTCCTTGGGATAAAGAACAGAATCATGACTCTATGAAATCATATATCGTCGAAGAAGCTTATGAAGTCTTGGAATCTATAGAAGAAAAGAATTTTGTAAATTTGAAATATGAATTAGGAGATCTTCTTTTTCAAATAATCTTCCATGCTCAATTAGCCAAAGAAGCTAATCTTTTTGATATTAACGAGGTATTACTTTGTATTATTAAGAAAATGAAAAAACGTCATCCTCATGTTTTTGGGGATATTATGGTTAACAACTCTAAAGAAGTATTGGCAAATTGGAATAAAATTAAGAGAGCTGAAAAAAAGGATAAGTCTATCTTAGAAGGAATTCCCAATAATATGCCCGCTTTAGTTTGGGCAAAAAGAGTTCAAGATAAAGCTGCTGGTGTTGGATTTGACTGGGATAACATAAAGGATGTTGTTAAGAAAATAGAAGAAGAGGTAAGTGAACTTAAACATGAATATCAACATCAAGAGATCGCTAAAATAGAAGAAGAGTTTGGGGATCTTCTTTTTTCTTTAGTCAATATCTCTCGTTTTTTAAAGATTGATCCCGAGCTTTCTTTGCGAAAAACAATACATAAATTTATTCAGAGATTTACTAAAATAGAAGAGGTAATAAAAAAAATGAAGAAAAAACCAAAAGAGTTAACACTAAAAGAATTAGATCAATTATGGGAAAAAGCTAAAATAACCTGAATCCACCCCTCTTCTTCCTTGAAAAAATCCTCTAAAATACTCTTTTCTTATATTTCTTGTTGTGCTTTCTCTATTTTAGCCCAAGAATCACGCAAAGAAACGATTCTATTAAACACTAAATTTCCTTTAGATGAATCCAAGTCAACACAAAAATAACCTTGCCTTAAAAACTGATATCTATTACCTGGCTTAGCCTCATCTAAACTTTTCTCTACCAAGCAAGAATTTAATCTTTCTATAGAATTTTTATTCATATTTAATTTAAAATCAAAACCTTCTTCTGCTTCTTCTGGGTTTTCTTTTTCGAATAAATGGCCATACAAACGCACTTCTGCTTTTAGGGCATGTTTAGCTGAAACCCAATGCAGCGTTCCCTTAACTTTTCGACCATCCTTAGACCACCCACCTTTAGTCTCAGGATCATAGTCACAATGCAACTCAGCTATTTCACCTTGTTCATTCTTTATAACTTTGGTGCACTTTATATAATAAGCATGCTTTAGTCGAACTTCTTGTCCAGGAGCTAAACGATAATATTTCTTTGGTGGGTCTTCTCGAAAATCATCTTGCTCTATATAAATAACTTTCGAAAAAGGAATTTTCCTTGAGCCCATACAAAGGTCTTCCGGATTATTCTCAGCTTCCAGTTTCTCTACCTGATCTTCCGGGTAATTGTCAATAATCACTTTTAGCGGTTGCAAAACAGCCATAACTCTTTTAGCTTTTATATTTAAGTCCTCTCTAATGCAATGCTCAAGTAAGGCTATATCAACTACACTATTACTCTTAGCTACTCCAATACGCTCGCAAAATTTACGAATAGCCTCTGGAGTATAGCCCCTTCTGCGCAATCCAGATATAGTAGGCATCCGAGGGTCATCCCATCCATTTACATAATTCTTTTTTACAAGTTCGGAGAGCTTCCTCTTGCTCATTACGGTATAATTTAAACTTAACCTGGCAAACTCAATTTGCTGAGGATGGCAGTCAACCTCTAACTCTTCCAAAATCCAATCATATAAAGGGCGGTGGTCCTCAAACTCCAAAGTGCAAATAGAATGAGTAATACCTTCAATAGAATCTGAAATACAATGTGCAAAATCATACATAGGATATATGCACCAATTATTGCCTGTGCGATGATGGGTTGCTCTTTGGATGCGATAAATAACTGGATCCCTCATATTCAAGTTTCCAGAATTCATATCAATCTTTGCTCTAAGCACATGGGAACCGTCTTCAAATTCTCCTTCTCGCATTCTTTTAAATAAATCTAAATTCTCTTCAATAGAACGGTTTTTATAAGGGCTTTCCTTTCCAGGCTCTTTTAAAGTACCTCTATATTCCCTTATTTCTTCAGAACTCAAGCTACAAACATAAGCTTTGCCCTTTTTAATCAATTGTATTGCATATTCATATAACCTCTCAAAATAATCAGAAGCAAAATAAAGATGCTCTCCCCAATCAAATCCAAGCCAGCAGATATCTTCTTTGATAGACTCAATATATTCTATATCTTCTTTAGCTGGATTAGTATCGTCAAAACGTAAATGACAAACACCTTTATTCTCAAGAGCAACGCCAAAATTAAGACAAATTGACTTGGCATGTCCGATGTGTAAATAACCATTTGGTTCCGGAGGAAATCTGGTTATCACTTTTCCTCCATGCTTATTTGCCTTTAGATCCTCAGCAATGATACTTCTAATAAAATCTAAAGAAAGTGTACAGCTCTTCTCATTCATCTATAATTCCTCTTTCTCTATAACTAACCAACTCTTTTTTATCCAGAAAATATTCAGTATTAATTAGTTATTAACGAATATAAAACTTACTTATTTTTCATTATAACATTATAAACTGAATAACTTTGCAAGTCAAGTTTAGACAGAGACAAACTTTGTCTCTACAATTCTAGAATTAATAAATATAGGGACAACAGCGAATGGCACTAACTTAATAATTTTTAATTAAGTGTAACGTAAAAAGTGTAATAAATTGTCTTGACAAAGGGGTCCACCTCATTTGCTACAACACCCCACTAGAAATATCAAAAAATCGTTCAAAGAATTTAGTAAGTTTAGTGAGAACGCTTTCTCGTTTTTTTGTCCGTTCTCCAGTTGGAGAGAAGAGTGATACTGGCGGTAAAACTTTAGCCAGAGCAGTTCCCGTTGTTGCAACACTGCCGTTACGAAACGCGTTTCGCACAAACTTATAAGTTTCGTCGTGATCGAGATTTTCGTGCTTAATAATCTCTTCCAGTTCCTCAAATTTTTTCTTTTCCACATACCTCTGCCAGTCTTCATCCACCACCGAATGGATACCAAGCGAATCGATAAACTGGTTGATGAGGTCTTTTTTGTTGCGCAGTTCAACGCTTGAATCAATTGCTTTATTAATGTCAATGAGCAGTTCGCGGTTCTTGATGTGGTCTTCGTGGTATTTTTTAACAAGCCCTAAAATATAATCGATATTGATCTCAATCTGTTTAA
>JASEGW010000171.1 GCA_030017825.1 bacterium
CTATAAATCAAGATTTTGTACTAATAAATGAGAAAGAGAATATTTACATAATAGCAGATGGCATGGGAGGGCATCTATCAGGAGAGGTAGCTAGCCATTTAGCTTGCAGTACCATTGAAGAGTATTTATTAAAACATAAAAAAAAAGGAAAAAGTTATCCTAAGTTAATTAATAAAGCAATTAAAGAAGCTAATAAAACTATTTGGGAAGCAAGTGCTAAAGAAATTGATAATAGAGGTATGGGAACTACTGTAACTTTGCTTATGTTTATTTCAAAAAATATTATATTGCTCAAGTTGGAGATAGCCGGGCTTATTCAATAAGAAACAGAAAGATAAATCAGATTACCGAAGACCATTCTTATGTATATGAACTATTTAGAAAAGGGATCTTAAGTCAAAATGAAATGGAGTACTATCCTTTTAAAAATATTTTGACTCGAGCCTTAGGGATTAATGAAAAAGTTGAGATTGATATATTTTCTGGAGAAATACATAAGAATGACTATTTTCTCTTAACTAGCGATGGTTTAAGTGATAAGATTAAAAATGAAAAAATCCTAAAAGTTGTTTTGAATTATATTGAACCTGAAATAATTTGCCAAGAATTACTTTTCTATATTAATCAAAAGATTAGCTTTGATGATAAAAGTTTAATAGTAGTTTATATTCAAGAAGAGCAGGGAGTTTGAATTGGAAGAACAAAACAATGAAAAAAATTTATTTGCAGTAATTCATGGACATTTTTATCAGCCACCTCGAGAAAATCCTTGGACAGAAACTGTAGAAGTTGAAAAAAGTGCTTTTCCTTATCATGATTGGAATGAAAAAATAACTTATGAGTGTTATATTCCTAATGCTTTAGCTAAAATAAAAGATGAAAAGGGGAAAATACTAAATATTATAAATAATTACTCTTATATTAGTTTTAATTTTGGCCCCACTCTTCTTTCTTATTTAGAAAAAAACTTTCCAAAAGAATACAAAAGAATTATTAGAGCAGATAAGGATAGTATTAAAAAAAATAATGGTCATGGCAATGCTTTATGCCAAGCATACAATCATATAATACTTCCTTTAGCCAATTACAGAGACAAAGCAACTCAAATAAAGTGGGGAGTTAATGATTTTAAATATCGTTTTGGTAGAATGCCGGAGGGTATGTGGCTACCAGAAGCAGCAGTAAATATGGAAGTAATTAATATTTTAATAGAAGAAGATATAAAATTTATTATCTTATCTCCCTATCAAGCTAAAAGAATTTGCTCATTAGATAAAAAAGAATGGATAGATGTTAGCAGGGGAAGAATAGATCCAAAAATGCCCTATAGGATATTTTCAAAAACTCAAGAAAAGGAGAAAAATAGAACAAAATATTTAGAGGTATTTTTTTATGATGGTTCCACAGCTAAAGCTGTAGCTTTTGAAAGTCTACTAATTAGCTCTAAGATGTTTTTAGAAAAGATAAAAAGTTGTTTTGTTTTAGAGCGAAACCATCAGTTATTTAATATAGCTACTGATGGGGAAAGTTATGGCCACCATAAAATTTTTGGAGAACTATGTTTAGCTTATTTGGTTAGTCATGAATTGCCTAGAAATAATATTAAAGTAACAAATTATGGTCATTTTTTAGAAATGTATCCACCAAAATTTGAGGTAGAAATCGAAGAAGGAGAAGGAGGGAGAGGGAGTTCTTGGAGTTGTTTTCATGGAGTAGAGAGATGGATTTCTGATTGTGGATGCACCACTGGTAGCAAAACTGGCTGGAACCAACAATGGCGAAAACCTTTAAGAGAGGCTTTAGATGCCTTAAGAGATGAATTAATAAATTTATTTGAAGAAATAGGCAGTATTTACTTGAAGAATATATGGGAAGCTAGGAACGATTATATTGGAATAATATTAAATAGAAATAAAAGAACTATATCTAAGTTTTTTAAGAGACATTTAAAGTTTGAAATTAGCAAAGAAGAAAAAGTTAAAGTTTTAAAACTATTAGAAATACAAAGAAATGCTATGTTTATGTATACTAGTTGCGGTTGGTTCTTTGCTGACATTTCAGGTATAGAAACTGTCCAAAATCTAAAATATGCTCTTCGGATTATACAATTAGCTAGAGATTTAGGAAAAGTAGGTTTGGAAGGACGGTTCTTAGCTCATTTAAAACATGCCGATAGCAATTTATCTATATATAAAAATGGTTTAGATGTTTATAGAAGATTAGTAGTTCCTGCTATGGCTACTTTAGAAAAAATTGTTGCCCAATTTAGTATTTTATTATTATTTAATTCTCAACTATCTGGAAATTTTTATCACTATATGATTGAAGTAAAGAATATAGTAAAGAAAAAATTAGATATGGCAAATGTTTTTGCAGGTTTAGTAAAAGTTACTGACGGTATTGTTCTTGAGACTAAAAGTATTATGTTTTTTATAGTTTATCTTCCAGATTGCATTGTCCAAGCTTATGTCAAAATTGTTAAAGATGAAAGAGAATATGAAATTTTGAAAGATAAAATTGATTTGACCAAAAGAGAAGACATCTTAAATGGATTTAAGAAGGTTTCTTTGCCTTTATTTGGAAGAAAACATTATACTTTAAACGATCTTTTTATGGATCAGCGAGAAGCTATTTTTTCTATGATAATAAAGAATAAAATGGATAAATTAGGAGTGTTTAATGAAGATATTTTAGAGGAATACTTACCTATTGCCAAAGAAGCTAAAAAGCTAAGTATTTCTATTTCTCTTGATATAAAAAATGAACTTGAAGTTGCTTTAAATTATAAAATAAATCAAATTATTGATCTTATGAGTAAAAGCTTTGAAAGAAGATTATTTATAAAATTGCAAGAAATAGCTAACGAAGCCTTTAATTTAGAGCTAAAGTTAAATTATAATATTTTTCAAAGCAAGTTACAAGATGTAGTACAAAAAAAACTACTTGAGTTAAAAGATAACTTTACTATAGAAAATATATATCAGATTATAGAAATAGCAAAATTTGCAAAAACTTTGGATAATGTGGATTGGAACCATGAAATAGAAAATATTATTTTTGATTTAATCAATAAAAAGCAAGATCAAATTCTTAAAAGTAAATCAAAAGTGTTCATTGATGCATTTAGGGAGCTGGTAAGTTTGATGGGATTTAATATTAATAAAATAAATATATAAAAAAGAGATTAGATTATAAACTGCAAGGAGCATAGAAAACAAAAAATTAAAAATAAATTCAAACAGACCTAAGTGAGTAAGAATATGTAAGGTCATAGTTATAAGGTGTATTTATAAAATATTCTAAGAGGGTGTGTGAAAAGTTCTATTGACATCTCTCTAACCGGCTACTCATGAGATTGATCATAGCAAGAAGGATCATCGATTCGCTGCTTTCCGGCAGTTCTTCGTAGTCCTTACTCAGTCGTCGATACCGACCGAGCCATGCGAATG
>JASEGW010000172.1 GCA_030017825.1 bacterium
GACAGTATAATAGAAAATTGCTTTTATATTAAGTTATTTATTGGATTGCATATACCTGGTAACTATTCAGCAATATTTAATATAACAACATATTTCCTTAGTGCAAAGTTTATGCTGAATAGTTACAATACCTGTATTATTTATAAGGCTTGATCTTTTTTATGAAAATACTAAAGGTTAATAAATTTTATTTTCTAAGAGGAGGTGCAGAACGTTATTTCTTTAATCTTATAGATATTCTAAAAACTCATGGCCATGAAGTAATTCCTTTTTCTATGAAGAATGAAAGGAATTCTAAGACTTCTTATGGGAAATATTTTGTAAAGGATACAGAATTTTATCAAAAAAAATCTCTCTGGGATTATTTTCATGATGCAGGTAGAATATTGTATTCTTTGGAGGCCAAAAGTAATATTGAGAAGTTGATTAAAGAGACAAAGCCTGAATTGGCTCATATTCATAATATTGCTCATCAAATATCACCTTCTATCCTTCATTCCTTAAAAAAGTATAATATTCCAATAGTGCAAACTTTACATGATTATAAATTATTCTGCCCTTCATATTTATTTTTATCTCGGAATGAAATATGTGAAAGATGCAAAGGAGGAAGATATTTCCATGTTATGATAAGAAAATGCTTTAGAAATCAGAGACTAGCCAGTATTTTAGGCTGTTTTGAGGCGTATCTTCATAGATTTCTAAAAATATATGATAATATTGATATATTTATTACCCCCAGTAAATTTATGCGAAACAAAATGATCGAATGTGGTCTTTCGCAGGATAAGGTGGTAAATATTCCAAATTTTGTAAACACCCATGATTTTAAACCAAAGTATCATCATCAAGATTATTTTTTATATTTTGGAAGAATTTCTCCTGAAAAAGGTGTAGGAACATTGATTACAGCTATGCAGGAGGTAAAAAGAGCAAAATTGATAATAGCGGGCGAAGGAAGATTATTGCCTCATATTAAAAGATATGCTTATGATAAGAAAATTATGAATGTGGAATTTTTAGGATACAAGTCAGGGAAGGAATTGGAAGATGTAATAAGAAATGCTATGTTTGTAATTGTGCCTTCTGAGTGTTATGAGAATTTTCCTTATGCTATTTTAGAGTCATATGCTTTAGGGAAACCTGTGGTTGGAGCTAATTTAGGTGGAATTCCAGAATTGATTGAAGACCAAGTAGATGGTTTATTATTTGAAGCTTTTGATTATAAAGATTTAGCTTTAAAAATAAATTATTTTTTAGATAATGAGAGAATGCTTCCAGAAATGGGAAGGAAAGTTCGGGAAAAGATAGAAAAACATTATGATTTTGAAGCTCATTATCAGGGATTAATTAAAATTTATGAAATGATCTTATAGCTGAGGTAGTTAATTAACAAACCAATTCCAAATTTGTATATGTATAAATTAGGTTATCTTAAAATTGAAGCTAAAATTGAAATTACTAGTTAACCTGAGTTCGACATAAGAATATGTTCCTTTATTTTAAGTATTTTAAGTTTAAGGGTTAATATTTCTTCGCTAAATCGAAATTTTAACGAAAAATATTTAAATAGAACTCAGGTTAGTTATTTTTATTGATTAATTAAGAAGATAGGAGATGTTTATGGTAAAACAGCAGGGTATGACTGGATTACTCTTAATGATTTTGTGTGATATGCTAGTGGTTATGACTTCATATCTACTGGCTTTATATTTTTACATATATTTTGAGGTGGGTGAATGGAATGTAGCTAAAATTTTTAAGATGCCTGTAATAGCAGATTACTTAATTTTAGTAATTCCTATTGTATTTTTGTATTGGTCTTCATTTATTTCCTGTGGTTTATATAGTTCGGTTCGTATAGAATCTTTCTTAAGGCATGCTTATTTAGTATGCAAGGCTTCAGTAATATCTTTAGTTTTTTTTATTACTTTTACTTTTTTTACGGACATAACTTTAATTACCAAGTCTTTTTACATTATATTTTTAGTTGTAGTAGTACCCATGTTAACCGTATTTAGATTATCTTTGAAGATGTTCTTAAAGTTTATTAGAGAAAAAGGTTATAATTATCACACAATATTAGTGATAGGAACAGGAAAAGTAGCTTCCAATATTGCCGAAAAGCTGCAAAGACATCAAGAATTTGGGTTGAAATTAATAGGATATATTGATGATGAGATAGACAATAAGATGGTAAAGGAGAACATCTTGGGCAAAATAAAAGATATTCCGAATATACTGCACAAAGAAGTTGTGGATGAAGTAATTTTTGCTGTTCCTTGGAGATTATATGAAGATATAGAAGAGAGTATTCGAATATGTGAGTTAGAAGGAGTAATGGTGAGAATAGTTACAGATATATTCAAAAAGTCATTAGCTCGAACTACAGCTTCTGAGATAGATGGAATTCCTATTTTAACTATTGACAGTGGTCCCAGCGAAGAGCTAAAACTTGCCATAAAGAGAGCTTTTGATATTGTAGTATCTTTAGTATATCTAGTTGGATTGTCTTCCTTATTCTTACTAGTAGCTATTTTAATCAAGATTAGTTCAAAAGGGCCGGTGTTATTTAAACAAGAAAGAGTTGGCCTTAATGGTCGAAGATTTTTAATGTTGAAGTTTCGTTCTATGAGAGCTGATGCCGAAAAACTTAAAAAGGATTTAGCTGAATTAAATGAAACTAATGGCCCTGTATTTAAGATTAAGAAAGATCCAAGAGTTACCAAAGTAGGAAGAGTTATCAGAAAATTAAGCATTGATGAACTTCCTCAGCTTTGGAATGTCCTAAAAGGAGAAATGAGCTTAATTGGTCCTCGTCCCCCTTTGCCCAATGAAGTAGAAAAGTATAATATTTGGCATCGTCGTAGACTATCTCTGAGGCCTGGTATTACTTGTATTTGGCAGGTAAGTGGAAGAAGTGACGTATCTTTTGAAAAGTGGATGGAGATGGATATGGAATATATTGATAATTGGTCACTATGGTTGGATTTTAAAATATTGTTAAAAACTATAGTTGTTGTGGCAAAAGGGACGGGATCCTATTGAACTAGTATAAAGATTTTCTCACAAAAAGATGCTAAGTACATAAAGATTAAAGAAAAATTATAGATTCTTTTTGGTGGCCTTTATGTACTTTGCGTGAAATAATTTAAGTTTAATTTTTTTTTAAGTTTTAATCATTTTTTCCTAAAGATTTATTCCTTATTTCCGATATATATATCAGTAATAGGTTAGCGGGATATGGGTTCCCCTCCCAGTTTTCCCAATATTTCGTTAATTTATGAACTAATTCTCACGTTAGGCTAAACGATATGTAGCAATCGTTTAGCCTTATTTATTTTGTTCTGAAATAGTTTAAAAAATATACAAACCGGAAGTTTAAACTCCAATTATCAACCGCTATATCTAATTTCAGTAAAATC
>JASEGW010000173.1 GCA_030017825.1 bacterium
AAAGGAATTATAGCATTTTTGTAAAGTAACTGATTTATTTTGCAGTAAGTCTATTTTTATAGAGAAGGAGAGAAAAATGAATTACTTAAAAATATTTAAGATATGTTTCATAGTATTGATAGCTAGCATCTTAGTGATTAATGTGCAAGGATGTGGGAAGAAAGAATCTAGCAAGCTTCCGACAGACCCGACTAAAGCTGCTGAATTATGCCAAAAAGCTGAAGAAGCTTTAGAAAAAAAGAATTATCAGGAAGCAGAGAAATTATATGAAGAGGTTCTAACAATTGAACCAAATAATAATGAAGCTTTATTTGGTTCAGCTATGAGTAGTTTGATAAATTTAGAGCAGAACCAAAAAATAAAAGATTTGGAAAAGAAAATAAATGGGGAAGGAAAAAGTTTAATTACAGCAAGAGATAATTTTGTAGGCGTAGCTGGAAAAACAATGGCTTCTTTTGTTATGAGTGCGGTTAAGGATCCTATACAAGCTTCAGAAATCCAAGATGCATTAGATACGGATGTTATTCCTGCTATTGATAAAGCTTTAAAGAAGCTTGGAGTTATTGAAAATAGCGGGTCTTTTAAATACATAGCTAAGAAGAAAGTATATGATACTGATAAAGATTATGAAATTGACTTGGCCGATATTTATGCTTTAGATTCAAGTATGAATATTATAAGATCAATTTTAGCTTTATTGGTTTCTTATAATTTGGACATAAAAGATTATAAGGTGGCTAAAGAGGATCCATTAAGTATTATTACTTCTGGTCATGCAAATTATGAATCTAATTTTCTAAAATTGAGAAGCAACTTCAGAATTGCTCAATTTAGAGAAAATATTCTAACAGCTATAGAAAAGGCTCGAAAATCTGTAGAAAGTATGTGTAACGAAACTGATTCCCAAGAAGATGATATTATAAAAAAGCCAAGCGCTAAAGAAAAGAGTGACATATTAACTGAATTAAAGAAAGGTGAAGATTGGTTGAATTATCCTATGAAGGAAAACATTAACGGAAATATCGTAACAATAGATTTAAAACAGTTATTTGTAAATCCTCTAATAGATATAAAAGAATATCTACCTTCTTTAGAATATGGGGATCCCATAAATAAAAAAGATATAAAAGTTAAAGAATTTAATCTTAAAGATCCTACTTTTAAAGGACTTCTACCTGGTATGACCAATGAACAGCTGAAAAAAATAATGAAGAGTTAATTTTTAATCAAAAAGCTGACTATTTTATGAAATTATTTATAGGTCTTTATAAGGCAGAATATTTTCTGCCTTATATTTTTATATTTCTGCTCATTTTATCAGTCAAAGTACATGCTTTTGATGATCTTGGAATGTGTGATGTTGTTAATTCAGGATTAATTAGAATTGACTTTATTCCTTTTTTACATGAAAACCAAGAAGATATTTTTCTATCTAACCCTCTTAATACTCTTTTTCAGAAAAGAAGAGTAGTGATAGATGCTGACTATGAAGATATCATTAGATGTAAAAAGAGATGTAAAAAGAAGAGTATTGCCAGTAACCATCTTAATAGTTTTGATAGAAACATTTTTTTGTATACTCCTTTAACAATTAATAGTAATCGTCATTCTTCTATTTGGTTTAATCTCTCTTATTTAACTTCAAAAGACTATTTCTTTATTCCATTTGATTCTAATTTTTTTAAGTACAGAGTTCATGAAAAGAGACTTTATAGCTCTATTGCCAAGAAGTTTAATGATAGATTTTATCTGGGAATAAGTAATTTGTTGCATAAGCACTATAAATACAATTGGAGTGGACAAGGATTTTTTAAAATATATGAGAATATTAGTATTAAAGGTTTAGATGCAAGGAAAAGAATAAATAAAGATTTTACTATAAAATACAAAGAAAAAGAATATCTTGTCCATATTGATGAAGATGTTAGATGGAGAAGAGTGGAAATAGATAATAGAATGACCAAAATGATAAAACTAAAACTGAGCTATCAAGATAAGAGAATAACAGATATTAATAAAAATATAGATACTTTTTATTTGTCTACGTCTAGATACCAAAAGACAATAAATATTAAACCAGTCTTTGTTTTAAGTGATAGTTTAAAGATATATTTTCAAGGTAGCAAAGGTGAGATTGATATTACAAATAAATTATACGAGAAAAAAGATGATCTTATTGGAAATCTGAGAACAAAAGCTGATTATGATAGTATTATGGGAGAAATAAATAGAGCTAAATATAGATTTACTTATAGTAAATCTATATTTAATTTTAAAACATATGGAAGTTTGAATTCCACAAGCTATTATAATATAATACTTGCCTCAGGCAGCAAGCAGTATAAATCTTTTGGTAAGATGAAATCAATATATTATAATGGAGAATATCAAGATAGAATTTGTGATAGTGTTGATTATTGTTTGAAGTTAAATTATAGAATATTAAAGACGAGTGGATTTTTAGATTCTTGGCACCAATCAATACTTCCTATAAAGATTAACTTAAAAAAAGAAGAATTATCTTTAAGAGAGATAAAGCTATATGGTTTTGGGCTTAAAATAGGATATAAATTAGGTAGTTTTAGGATTAATTACAATTTTAGCCAATATATACCTAAAATAAAGAAGATTGATGAAGACACTAATAAGATTATAGAAATAAAAGAAAGTAAGAAGAAAGGGAAGTATTATGGTGGTGGATTTCATGGTTTGAATGTTGCTTATTTCTTTTAAAACTTTGGTTGTGATGATAGAACTAGTTTCTTGTTTATTAGGTAAAATTAATTTGGTTCTTTGAAGTTTTAAATGGGTAACTATGGTATAATTATAGAAAAAACCTTAATACAGGAGGAAGCTATGTTAACCAAACAGTTATTTGAAACTGCGTTAAATATCCAGGAGCCTTGGTTTATAAAAGACATCCAATTTTACCTTGAGAGAAAACGTTTAGATATCCATATTGATTTTAACAAAGGATCAATATTTCATTACGAATCACAAGAAGATAATATCAACAGATATCAGTTGCGACATGTCCCCTGCATTTATAAGAGGCGTCACAGACTATTTACCGAACGCTGAAATCACATTTGATCGATTCCATATTATGAAAATCATCAATGCTGCTGTTGATAAAGTTCGCAGACAAGAGGCTGTAACACAATCAATACTTAAAGGCCATAAATACATATTTTTAAAGAACGAATCAAATTTAACTGCTAAACAACGTGATATGCGTCAACAGTTATCTATGTCTAAGTTAAATTTGAAATCAATTAAAGCTCTGCATATCAGGGAAAACTTCCAAGAAATTTATAAAGCTGAAACTTATGAACAATTTAAGACATTAGACTTACTGCGAAATAACAGCAATAGATACAAAAAAGCTTATAGATGCC
>JASEGW010000174.1 GCA_030017825.1 bacterium
GATTTATCTTAAAATACCACACCCTTATATGAGGGTGAATATTATACCAGGAGGAGCAAATGAGATTAAATAAAATATTGTTTTTTGTACTCTTGATAATTTTGATAAATTGTTTTAAGGCAAGCGCTCAAAGTAATCTTCCTGCTTGGCTAGACCCAAATTATGGGGGATTTGGAGGCGCACCACTATGGTCAGCTTATTATAAACCATCCCTAAAAGAAGTAAATAATGACACGAAAAGTAGCTTAGGTTTAGATGGTATTAAACATCTAAATATGATGGGAGGAACATTAAGGTGGACTTTTTATGACTATTTGCAATTAGGTTATATTGGTGGATGGTTTTATGGAGAAAACAGTGGTATTATTAGTGATAAATGTGTAAAAGTTTGCTTAAATGGTGGTTTTCATACATTAAACGCATTTTATAAAATACCTAAAGGGAAGTTTAATTATGCTATTGGTGGTGGATTAGGTTGGTATGGAGTAGAGTATGAAAAAACAATAGAACCTGAATGGGATAAGGTAAAGTTGAATGGTTCTGAGCAAACAAGAAGTGCTTGTGTTAGTGGTGATACAATTGGTTTTCAAGTTATTTTAGAAGGTGCTTATAAGTTAGCTCGCTGGATTGATATTGGTAGCAGTGTTTCTTATGTGTATGCCAAGATAGATGATTTAAAACAAGCAGGTCAGGTGGTAGGAAGTGCACCAAAAATTGATCTTTCTGGAATTATGATATACATGGGCCCTAGAATTAATTTTTAATGATATTGGGAGGAAGATTATAGAGATAAAGAAAGATAGATATAGGTAATCTAAAATGTTAGACAAATTTATTATTATATATAGCATTATTCAAACCTTTTTAATGCCAGTAATATTTCGCTCTACTGATATTCCCCATTTTGTTTCTATGGTTGTATACCATGATAAAGAACGCGACTATATTTCGGTAGAGTTAAAGAACTCTATTTCCAAAAAGCTAAAAGAAGTGATTGAGAGTGGTATCTTGGTGGAGATAAGTTATGAAATTGAGCAAATAAGAAAATTAAAGAAAAAAAAGGATGTGATAGAAAGCAAGATAGTCACTAAAGGTTTAAGTTATGATATGGTGAATAAAAAGTATCAAGTTATATCTAATAACGAAAAGAAGGAATTTGTAAATTTCGAAGAATGTCAAAATTTTTGGAGTATTCTTACAAAAGTTCCTCTATCTTTAGAAAAAATAGAAAATGGAGAACAATACTTTTACCAAGTTACAGCAAAGTTGGGTAAAGTAAAATCTATTTCTGATTTAGAAGTAAACTTAATGAATTATTGGGCTAATCAAATACCC
Organism: bacterium; assembly: GCA_030017825.1. Classification (GTDB taxonomy): domain Bacteria; phylum UBA9089; class JAHJRX01; order JAHJRX01; family JAHJRX01; genus JASEGW01. The sequence continues at coordinate 1,336 of JASEGW010000174.1, forward strand.
ATAATAGAATCAAAGGTAATTAGAAGATGAAGCTTCGCACAAAACTGACTGTTATATTTTTAATTATAGCTCTTATTTCAGCTCTTCCTGTATTTCTAATTAGTAATGTATTATTAAAGGAAAGTATTAAAGTATTTATTAATCCTGATCTCGAAGAGCTTATTGATAATTCTTTAGTTAATACTAAAGGTGAAGAAAAATCCATAGTAAAATTAGCTGATGAATATAAAAAGTTAAAACTTATAGAGGCTACAGTAGAAAGAAGCGTTTATGTGGGATCTTTATTAATATTACTATTAACGTTAATAATAGCCATTGTTGCTGGAAGGGTTATTTCTAAATCTATTACTACTCCCATCTTATATTTATTAGAGGGAACCAAAGAGCTTTATTTGGGAAATGTAGACTATCAAGTCAAAGAGAAGAGTAAGGTTTTTGAAATAGCAAGATTGACCAAGGCTTTTAATAATATGATTATGAGAATTAAAAAAGGTAAGGAAGATCTGGCAAAATCGCAAAAAGAGTTGATTGAATCAGAAAAAAAAGCTACTTGGCAAATAGTAGCTCAAAAAGTTGCCCATGAAATTAAGAATCCCTTAACTCCAATTAAGCTTTCTATAGAAAGAATCATTAGAAAGCAGAAAGAGAATAAAGATGATTTTAAAAAAGTGTTAGAAGAGGATAGTAAAATAATCTTAGAAGAAGTAGAGGAATTATATAGACTTACCAATGAGTTTTCAGAATTTGCCAAACTGCCTAAATTAAATTTTGAGCCCTATGATATAAATTTAGTTTTAGAAGAGTTTATGGAGAGTCAAGAAAAGCTTTATCCAGAAGTTGAATTTCACAAAGAATTTTCTGATGATTCGCCTTTAGTGGCTTTAGATAAAAGTTCTACAAAGAGAGTTTTTTCTAATTTAGTTAAAAATAGTTTTGAAGCCATGTATGAAGGAGGAATGATTTTTTTTAAAACAAAACTAAACCAGAATATGGTGGAAATAGAAATAATCGATAATGGTTGTGGTATTAAAGATGAAGATCTTCCATTAATATTTGAAGCTAATTATACTAAGAAATGGGGAGGAATGGGATTGGGGTTATCTATAGTTAAGAATATTATCGAAGAACATAAGGGAAAGATTGAGGTAGAAAGTAAGGAGAATATGGGGACTAAATTTACAATATGTTTACCTGTTTGGAGAGAAGAAAGTGAAGTCTAAGATATTAATTATCGATGATGAAAAAAATGTAAGAATTTCTTTAAAAAATTTATTAAAAGATTATGGATATCAAATATTTTTAGCAGAAAAATTAGTGGAAGCAGAGAGAATTCTTTTGGCAGAGGAAATTAATCTAGTTATACTAGATATAGTTTTAAATAAGGAAGATGGTCTCAATTGGCTAAGAAAGATGTATGGTAGAAAAAAGTATTGCCCTACTATTGTAATATCAGGAAATTCTAATGCAAAGATAATTAAAGAAGCAAAAGAAATCGGAGCAATTGGTATTTTAGAAAAACCTTTTTCTGGAGAAAAAGTATTACATATGATAAAAAGCATTTTAGAAAGCACAGAAGAGCAAAGTACAAAGAATATTAATCCTTGAACTACCAAATAAGGAATATTTTTGTATCAGGTTTATATTTAATATAAAATCAATCAATGTTCGATATAAAAAAGTGTTCCTTAAGCTTAAATTTATATCGAACTCAGGTTTAAATTATATGCACTATAAAAATAAATTAATAATATTTTATCAACAGAAAGTTTCTAATGATTAGCTAATTATTTTTTCTTATTTTTATTTTTTTTAAGCCATTTTTTATACTTATGCTTGTGCATTTTTTTCTTCTTTTCGTTACTACATTATCCATTTATATGATTTTCAACCATAGGGACAAATCTTACTGGAGTAATATTTATTTCTTGTATATTTCCTTTTATTTTTTTAATAAGTTTTATAGCAGTTATTAACGCCAATATCAAAACTCAATTAACCAATAAAACTAACAATACCAACTAAATC
>JASEGW010000175.1 GCA_030017825.1 bacterium
TAGCATTTTTGTAAAATAACTGATTTATTTTGCAGTAAGTCTATTATACCAGGAGAATAATATGATTGAAATGAAAGTGATAGGAATTGCTCTAGATTCGAAAAATAATAATGTTCCTATAGTAATTCTTTCAGACAAAGAAAACAAAAGGGTATTACCAATTTGGGTAGGATTTTTTGAAGCTCAAGCAATATTATTTGCTTTGGAAAATGTACCTGTTCCTCGGCCATTAACTCACGATCTTATGAGCAACATCATCAATATATTAGGTGGCAAGGTTACTCATATAGTTATTAATGCCTTAAAAAACAATACCTATTTTGCCAGAATTAATATAAGCAAAGACGATAAATCTTTAGAAATAGACTCTCGCCCTTCTGATGCTATTGCTTTAGCTTTGAGGGAAAAAGCAACTATCTTTGTTCCTGATCCTGTTTTAAATATGGCTTCTATGCCTAAACAACCAATTGACGAAGATGAATTGAAGAAATTTAAGGAAAAATTAAAAAATTTAACCTCTGAGGATTTTTATGAGTAAGGTTGCCATTGTAAAATGTAGAAGTTATAATGAAGATGACATTGAAAATTCTCTAAACATCGCCTTTGATTTATTGAGTGAAGATTCTCAAGAAAGTATCTTAAAAAGAATAGTTTTTGAAAATAGCACAGTACTTTTAAAGCCAAACATGTTAGGAGGCTATTCTCCAGAAGAAGGAGTCAACACCCATCCCAATGTAATAAAAGTAGTGGCAAAGTTGGTCAAAGAAGCAGGAGGCAACGCTATTATTGGAGATAGCCCTAGCTTTGCCATTAAAGGAATAGAACAAGTTTGGGAGAAATCTGGCTTTAAAAATGTAGCCGATAGTTTGGGAATAGATATAATAAATTTTGAAAAAGATGGTTTAATGGAAGTTGATGTTCCTCAATCTACTTTTTTTGAAAAATTATTCATTGCCAAACAAGCTTTTCACGCTGATATTATAATTAATCTTCCAAAATTAAAAACGCACACTAATACTATTTTAACAGGAGCCATAAAAAACCTTCTAGGTTTGGTGCCAGGATTTTTAAAAGCAGAGTTTCATCGTCGAGCTCACCGTCCTTCTCAATTTGGAGTAGCTCTTTCAGAAATTCTTTCTGTAATAAAACCTTCCTTAAATATCATGGATGCCATTGTAGGCATGGAAGGAAATGGCCCTACTGCTGGAAAATTACGCATTATTAATCTACTTCTTGTAAGCACTGATCCTGTAGCCCTTGACGCTGTTTTTGCTAATTTGGTATGGCTAAATCCACTTGATATTCCTACTATTTATGCTGCTTATCAAAAAAACCTAGGAGAAGCAGATTTAAAAAATATAGAAATTGTAGGTATTCCCTTAAATAAAATTCGTTTGTCTAATTTTATTCTTCCTAAACAAAGCTTACTTACTCTGCTCCCTTCTCCTATTGTAAAAATTTTAGCAAACCTGATCAGAATTCGTCCTTTAATCTTAGAAGATAAATGTTCAAAATGTAAACTCTGCATTACAGGATGTCCAGTAAAAGCAATCTCATGGGAAAAAGAAAAAATTAATATAAATTATAACCTTTGTATAGAATGCTTTTGTTGTCATGAATTCTGTCCTAACCGCGCCATAAAATTAAAGGAAACTTTTTCTACTTTTATATACTTTAAAATACTTGGACTAATGAGCAGAATTAGAAAATTATGGGCATAAAACTAAAAGATATCGGCGAGATAAACCTTATAAAACATCTGCAAAATACTATTCATTATACTCATCCTAGTATTATAGTTGGAATTGGAGATGATGCTGCGGTAATAAAAAATAGTTTTAATAAATATTTAGTAGCAACCACAGATACTTTAGTAGAAAATGTTCATTTTAATCTAAAAACTTTTAATCCTTATCAAGTTGGTTGGAAATCAGCTGCTTCTAATCTTAGTGATATAGCTGCTATGGGAGCACAGCCTAAATATTTATTAGTTTCCATGGGAATACCTGAAAATTTAACTTTATCTTTTTGGGATGAAATTTATCGAGGCATTAGAGAACTATCTTCAAATTACGAAGCATGTATTATTGGAGGAAATACAGTAAGATCAACTAAGCTATTTATCAATATTACTTTATTAGGAGAAGTAGAAAAAGACAATTATATAAAACGTAAAGGAGCTACAATTGGGGAAAAATTAATAGTTACAGGTTATTTAGGTGATTCTTGGGCTGGTTTTAATATTTTAGAAAACAGTATAAATATTAATAAAAAAGCAAAAGAATTTTTAATTAATAAACACTTGCTACCTCAACCTAGAATAAATGAAGGTTTAATAATCTCTAAAAATAAGATTGCTTCTTGCATGATAGATATCAGTGATGGTTTAAGTAATGAATTATATAGGCTAAAAGAAGAAAATAAAATAGGTTTTAAGGTCTTTGAAGAAAAAATACCCTGCTCTCCTGCTCTTAAGATATTTTCCCAAAAGAAAAATATTAATCTTACTGAAATTGCTCTTTCTGGAGGCGAAGATTACGAGCTTCTTTTTACCTGCAAGGAGAATAAATTAAAGATTCTTCAAGATGCTAAGATTGATTTTTTTGTAATAGGAGAAACTATTTCAGAAAATGAAGTTATTATTCTGAACAAAAAAGGAGATAGTAGAATAATTAAAAAAAGCGGTTATGAACACTTTAAAAATAATTACTAAAAGTACTCAAGAAACTAAAAATATAGGAAAGAAACTAAGTAAGTTCTTAAAGATAGGAGATATTTTAATTCTGGTAGGAGATTTAGGAAGTGGCAAAACTACTTTTGTTCAAGGAATTGCCAAAGGCTTACAAATAAATAATCGTGTATACAGTCCTTCTTTTACCATTATTAATGAATATCCAAAAAAGATTCCTCTTTATCATATTGACTTATATCGATTAGATAAAATTGAAGAAATACTTTCTGTAGGAATTGAAGAGTATTTATGGGGAAATGGTATTGCAATTATTGAGTGGGGAGAAAAAATAAAAGAATTAATTGATAGTTACATGGAAATAAATTTTTGTTTCATTAAAGAAAATATCAGATCATTAGAGTTTTTTTTATATGGTAAAGGTTTTAATCTCAAAGAATTAGAAAGCTATTTGCAAAAAAGTTAAATATTTTTATGTTAATATTAATAAAAACATAGCCTCCCAAGATAACTAACCTGAATTGAAATATATCTACTATTTTCTATTGGATCAATCATGATTGATCCAATAAGTAACTTGATATAACAGAAGTTAAAAATATCGTAACTATTCAGCAATGTTCAATGTAACAACATATTTCCTTAGTGC
>JASEGW010000176.1 GCA_030017825.1 bacterium
TGGTTCCATATTACGAAAGAGTAAATGATGTTTTGAACATTTGAGATTTGAATTTGTTTCGGGTTTAAAATACCAAAATCAAATACCGAAAAACTTATGCTTAAGTATTTATAACCTTATATAATAAAAGTTTAGGTATCAGCTATTAGCTTTCAGCAAGATATTATGCATCAGAAAATCAAGGTAGTAGAAGAATATTATAAATCTACTTACTTTTTCTTATAAATAACATAAATATTTAAAACTGATGACTAAGAGCTAATGTCTAAAAGCTTACTATAAGTTATCTTTTATTTTTAAGTTATCTTCTATTTTACTAATTAAAGGTTTTGATTTATCTTCTATGTATTTTTTAGTTTTAAAAAGTTCATCAGCAATATTCAAAGCTACCAGTATAGCAATTTTACCTGTAGAAATAGTAGAAGTTTTTTGAGTAATGTTGCGCATTTTTTCATCTACATAGCGAGCTAACATAGATACATATTCAGGGTTTTCATCTCCTCTAATAGTATAAACATTGCCAAATATTTCTACTTCTGTTCGATGTTGATACACGATAAGTAAATACCTCCTTTATCTGGTATAATTGGTGAGTTGTAATTAATGAGTATTGTTAATACTTAAATTGCTAATTACTATTTACCAGTTAACAAAAATTATATTGAATGCCTTTGACTTTCTTCAATGGTTTTAAGTATATTTTTAATTTTTTCTTTGAGTATTTCTCGCTCTTCGTTTAACTTATTATTTTTTTCAGATAAAGCATTATTTTTATCAATAAGACGATTGATATAATCTTCTAATTTATCAAATTCTTTTAAAGCCATTCTACCTCTCAATTAGCCTTGCTGTATATTTCTGATAAACAAATTATATAATTGCCGAGATTTATGTTTATTTACCGAATATAAGCTTTTAATTTAGAGATTAAATTATTTATTAGTAATTGATGAATTTTATCTACTTCTTCATCAGATAGAGTTTTTTCTAAGCTTTGATAAGTAATACTAAAAGCCAAACTTTTACATTCTTTAGGTATTTGGGACCCTCTATAAATATCAAATAAATTAATTTCTTTTATGTAAGGATGATTCAATTCTTGAATAATTTCTAAGACCATTTTATAAGTACTGTTTTCTTTTACCACAAGAGCAATATCTCTAGAGTTAGAAGGGTATTTAGGAAATGCTTTGAATGTTTTTTTAGTATTTATTGATTTGTTAAGTATATAATCCCAGTTAAGCTCAAAATAAAATACTTTTTGAGAAATCTTAAATTTGTCTAAGAGTTTTGAAGATATTTCTCCAACTATTCCTAAGTAGGCTCCATTATGGCTAATTTGGTAACTTACTTGTGGAGAGAAACAAGGAAAAAGAGAAAATTGATATGACCAACTACTTATTTCTGATTCAATACATAGTTTCTCAAAGATTCCAGTTAAATCAAAAATATCTACATTTAAGGATTTTTCTCTCCAGCTTATTTTTGTTTTTTTACCAGTAATAGCACAGGCTAAATTGGTAATCTCATTAGGAAGTTGTTCTTCTTTTGGGTCATGATAAATTTTTCCTATTTCATATATTTTGAGATCATTATTACCTTTTCTAAGGTTGTGGGAAATGCAGCGCATAATTCCAAACAATAGGGTTGGAGACATAATATTTTCTTCTTCGTTTAAGGGATTTTGAATAGTTACTGGATTTTTAAGTTGAAAAGAAGTATATTCTAGCCATTCTTGTCGAATAAAAGGGTAACTAATTATTTCATAGATGCCTAATGAATTAAGAGTATTTTTAGCTATGTTGGTAAATTTGTAAAATTTATCGTCAAGACTTTCTTTTTTAAGATAATCATCGATATTCAATCTATATAGACTAGTGGTAATTCTATTATAGCCGTATATACGAGCTATTTCTTCAATCACATCAATTTCTCTATGGATATCTTTACGAAAAGAAGGAACTTTCAAGATTAATTGGTGGTTATTCTTATCTGTAATATTAAACTTTAAATGTTTTAAAATGTTTATAATCTCTTCAGAAGGGATAGAGGTTCCTAAGATGCTATTTGCTCTATTTATATCCAGATCTATTATAGTTTCTTTAGGGAGGATTTTTTGAAGATCATAAATGGTGGAAATTATAGCAGAAGGATTATTTTGAAGAATTAGTTCTGTTGCTCTTTCTATAGCAGGTATTGTTTTTAAGGAGTCTACATCCCTTTCGAATCGGTATGCTGATTCAGTAATAATATTTAATTTCTGTGATGTTTTTCGAATAGTGATAGGGTTAAAATTAGCACTTTCTAATAAGATATTTGTAGTTTTATTATTTACTGCTGTTTTACTGCCTCCAATTATCCCAGCAATAGCTATGGACTTTTCTTTATCAGCGATTACTAAAACTTCAGAGCTTAAAGAAACTTCTTTACCTTCTAATGTTTCAATAGTTTCTTTATCTTTTGCTTTGCGGACTATAATTTTGTTGCCAGAGATTAAATCATAATCAAAAGCATGCATAGGTTGGCCATATTCCATTAAAACAAAGTTAGTAATATCGACTATATTATTAATTGGTTTAATTCCTGCAGATATTAGTCGCTTTTGCATCCAAGAAGGAGAATTGGTGATTTTTACATTTTTTACAAGACGACCACAGTAACGAGGGCATAAATTATCTTCTACTATGGAAATATCTATTAAACCATGAATATCTTCTAAAGATTTTTGGATAGGTACTTGAGGGTATTTAACTTTTTCTTTATTAATTAAGGAGATTTCTTGAGCTAACCCAAGCATGCTTAAACAGTCTCCACGATTAATAGTGAAACTTATCTCAAAGATAGTATCATCTTTAGTTTCTTCTATACTATCAATTTCCATGCCTAACATAGTTAAGTTATGGGAAATATCTTTTGCGGATAAGTTAATTTCAATATACTCTCTTAACCAATTTAAAGATACTTTCATCGTTATATCCTATCAAATATATATTTATAAATTCTAAATTGTAAAATGTAGGTTTCTTTGATTTTTTGTAACTATTCAGCATAAATCTAATTTTTAAACTTCGCACTAAGGAAATATATTGTTACATTGAACATTGTTGAATAGTTACGATTTTTTATGACCTAGAACTTTTATAAAAAAGATTTTAGCTCTATAAAAGAAGTTGATATTTAAGGAATTATAGTTTACAGATAAACTGTTTTAGAATAGTGTCCTTCTAAACTTATTTGCACAATTTCTTAAAATTGACTTAAAAAACGAAGATCATTTTCAAAGAATAATCTAATATCATCAATCTTATATTTAAGCATAGCAACTCTTTCTACTC
>JASEGW010000177.1 GCA_030017825.1 bacterium
ATTGAATACAACTTCCCCTTACCCCAAAAATGAAGTCATTTCAAGGCGTTTGGGGAGAAAGTTAATATGTTCAGATAAAGCTGAAACTTACCCACATCTTTGTAGAGCCGTGAAATAACTAATAATTAAAACATTCTGCTTGAGGGAATTTGAGGGATAAAGGTTTGGAATTACAAGTAAGTTTTTTAGCACTCTGGAAACAAAAAAAATATCTTTAAGTTTTCCTCCTTTTTGTGTCGATATATTTAGAAAAAAAGGAGGGGAAAAAGGATGGAGTTAGATATTAAGAGTAATCAAGCATTGGATGGATTCCTTGCTGATTTTGGAGATATATTTAATGATAAGCGGGAATCTAAAAGATTTGAGAATACAATTTATGGGATTATAGGTGCAGAATCTCCGGTAGTGATGCAAATTGCTGCTCATTCACCTGATAGAAGAGAGAATGCGTTTCATACAGCTAAAGGGATATATCGTTTTTTAGATGCTCGTGAATGCGAAGAGCAAAATCTTCTTAGGCCTATCTATGAAAAGACCAAAAAGGATTTTTGCCATGAAAATGAAGTGGTGGTTGTTATTGATATATCTTCCTGGGAAAAACCATATGCTAAGAAGATGGAAAGGTTGTGTAAAGTTGAGAAAAAAGATAAGAGATAACAAAGGATAACAAAGGGGTCAGACCTTGATTATGGAATTTAAAGTATTCTGTATTTCATAATCAAGATATGACCCCAATTCTCCCATGACCCCAATTCTCCCTAACAAGGATAATTTTCCCCTAAAAATTGAATCGGAAATAGTTCTGCTATTTTTAGTAAGAGGATGGAATTTCCAAAAGATAGACTATTATGGTAAAAAGGAGGAGCAAATGAATCTTTGGAATAATAATACTGAAATACAATTTTTTACTGAGGCATTAAAGAATTTTGCAACACCTGAGCAACTTTTTTATAATCTTAAAAGAGGATATTTTGCTTATATTTCTAAAGGCTCAGACGCAGAGGGACAAACCCTTCAGAGTCGCAATTCACTGATTGGACAATTTACGGAAAAATGGTGCAAAACACTTTTTGAACCTATTGCAAAAGAGCTTGGACTTTATGCTGTAAATAGTGTTGTATGCGATGAACTTGGACTGATGAGACAATCGAGTGCTGATTTAGCTTTTTGCACAACTAATACTATAAATCAAAGCCATGAAAATATAAAACTACTGTTTGAAATCAAAATGAGCGTGGTTTCAAATTATAAATTTACTCAATCTGATGAAGTTATTTTTGTCGGAGATTATAAACAACATAAGGGGAATCCTTCTTTACTTCGTTCTGATTCAATGCTGAAAGCAATAGGGAAGTCTATTAACATTAGGGTTTCAGGTCTTGCATCCGCAAAAATTCCCATTATTGTTTTAGGCAATAGTCCGATAACTGATAACTATCAAAAGAAAGTTGACTTTCTAAAAACCTCTGGAGTAATTCAAGGTTTTTGGTCATTGAACCCAAACCCGACGGATAGTGATTTTATAAAAGAAACTCAAAAAGTAGGGTTTCAAACAGTTCAATCGACAGATATAATTTTAAGGCTTTGTAAAGAACTTGTTACAACAAATATGAATTATTTTTCTTCGATGATCTCAAAAGCAAAGTTAGGTGAAATTATCCGTATTGCTAACGAGGAGAATACAGACATTGCAAAGGCAGAAAAATTTCTAACCTTAATTCGAGGCTGAAGATGAAAAGAAAAAATGGAACAGAAACGAGTGCTTTCGGAACAAATGGTAGAATAAATCATGATTCTACTAAATTCTATAATTCTAAATTGTATTCCTCACTAGAACAAAAGATAATTGAAGATAAAACTGAAAACCAACTTCCCTGTATATTAGTAAATAAAATTATTCTTGGCTCTGCGGAGAAGATGAAAGAGTTACCAAACAATTCTGTTCATCTCATGGTTACTTCTCCACCCTATAATGTTTCAAAGGAATATGACAATGACCTTTCCTTAAAAGAATATTTAAAACTGCTTGAAACTTCATTTAAGGAAACGTATCGTGTTTTAGTGAATGGTGGTCGTGCTTGTATTAATGTTGCTAACCTTGGTCGCAAACCATATATTCCTCTTTCAGACTATATCTCGAAAATGATGATTGATATTGGGTTTAATATGAGAGGAGAAATTATATGGAATAAAGCATCGAGTGCAAGTCCTTCAACTGCTTGGGGCAGTTGGATGAGTGCGGCCAATCCAATTCTTCGTGATATACACGAATATATTTTAATTTTTTCTAAAGGTGATTATAGAAGAGAAAGCAAGAATAAGAAAAGTACAATTACAAAAGAACAATTTATGGAATGGACTAAGTCTATATGGATAATGAATGCTGAAAGTGCAAGACGAATTGGGCATCCTGCTCCATTTCCAGAAGAATTACCAGCCAGGTTAATACAACTTTACTCTTTTGAAGATGATATTATCCTTGACCCATTTATGGGTAGCGGTACGACTGCAATTGTAGCTTTGAAATATAGCAGGAAATATGTTGGTTACGATATTAACCAGGCATATATTAACCTTGCAGAAAAAAGAATTGAACTATTTAATGGAGCATATCAGGGAGAGGATCGGGGTCAAACTACCATATAAAAGTCAAGAATTTTTTAGATTATTTTTGTTAGTCTTATTGAATACAACTTCCCCTTACCCCAAAAATGAAGTCATTTCAAGGCGTTTGGGGGGAAAAGTTAATATGTTCAGATAAAAATCTTGACATCATTGCTCATAAGTGATAGAATTAAAGCAAGAGAATTGGTGAACGGTACAGCTTCAAGATTAAGTATCGGTTCCAGGTCTTCGTTCCGAAGCGTCAAATCTTGCCTTGTGCAGTAATGCGGACTATCCGTAGCGCTCTGACCTGTTTAAGCGTACCGTTCGCCATTTTCTCTGAGGAAGATAGGGAAGGAAAGTAAAAAACGAAAAAAACAATAGCGGAGTGAATCTTTTACCTAACAAGTCAATGAAGCGGATTCGCTTCGCTCACCGCTTATTTTATCGTTATCCAGAAAGGAGATAATTCCGGTTAAAATGCGTTTTACTATTATGCGGACAGGTGTAGGGTCTGCACCATCTATATCTACGATTAAAACACTCCAAGAGTCCAGGGTAAGGGTCATAGGCGTTGACAGTAATCCTTTGGCGGTGGGGTTTTACTTTGCCAATAGAGGATATTGCGTGCCAAAGGCAGATGCACAGGATTATATCCCGTCTTTACTAAAAATCTGTCAGAAAGAAAAGGTTAATG
>JASEGW010000178.1 GCA_030017825.1 bacterium
CAATTAATGCTCAGAAATACTAATCTTTAAACTTAGGTTTATGCTGAATAGTTACATTTAATTAAATATTGTTACCTAATAATTAAAAGATAGGACACTTTATATATTAAAATGAATTTATCATTATTTGACTTTGATGGAACTATAACTAAAAAAGATAGTTTTATAGATTTTATTATTTATGCTGTAGGACTTATAAATTTTATATTAGGTATATTTTTTCTTAGCCCAGCATTATTAGCTTTTAAGTTGAAAATAATTCCTAATTGGAAAGCAAAAGAATTATTTTTAAGCTATTTCTTCAAAGGATGGAATAAATTAGATTTTGATATATGGGTATCAAGATATTCTAAAGAAAAGTTGCCTAATATTATTCGACAAAAGGCTCTCGATAGAATACAATGGCATAAAATGCAAGGAGATAAAATAGTTATAGTTTCTGCTTCTATGGAATCTTGGCTAAAAGAATGGTGTGAAAAATATGATTTAGAGCTTATCAGTACCAAGCTTGAAATAAAAAATAATAAAATAACAGGAAAAATACTTAATAAAAATTGCTACGGCATAGAAAAAGTGAAAAGAATAAGAGAAAAATATAATCTTGAAGATTATGATATTATTTATGCTTATGGAAATAGCTCTGGAGACAAAGAAATGTTAGGCCTTGCAAATGAAAAATATTTCAATTGGGTAAAATTAGATGCTTAAAGATTATATACAGCTTCTTCGCCCCCATCAATATGCTAAAAACTTTTTTATATTCCTACCTTTATTCTTTTCCCTAAAGTTTCACAATAAATATCTTCTTGCAAACACTATATTTGCTTTTTTTACTTACTGCTTAGCTGCTAGTTCCATATATATATTTAACGATTACTACGATATTGAAGAAGATAAAAAACACCCCACAAAGAAAAATCGTCCATTAGTATCAGGAAAAATACCAAAAGCATCAGCTATACATTTAATGTTAATATTATTAGTATATAGTTTAATAATCGCTTATTTTATCTCTATTAAGATCTTCCTTTTAATACTCTTTTATATATCCTTAAATATTTGGTACACAATAAGGCTTAGACATGTTCCAGTTATTGATGTTTTTTCTATTTCTATTGGTTTTATTATAAGGCTCTTTGTAGGCTCTGAAGCATCAGATGTATCAGTATCCTTGTGGATAGTAATCATGACCTTTTTATTAGCCCTTTTTCTTGCTTTTGCAAAAAGAAGAGATGATATTTTATTATTCTTAAAAGACAAAACTAAAACCAGAAAAGTAATTAGTAAGTATAATTTAGAATTTGTAAATATTTCTATGACTTTAATGGCAGCAGTTATTATCGTTGCTTATACAATGTATTCCATAACTCCTGAAGTTATTGAAAAAATTAAAAGCGAATATTTATATTTGACTGTAATTTGGGTTACATTAGGTATTTTGAGGTATTTGCAGATAACTTTTGTTTATGAAGAAAGTGGTGCACCTACAAGAATTTTGCTAAAAGATAGGTTTCTTCAATTAATTTTATTTTGTTGGATAGCAACGTTTTGGATATTAATTTATGGCTGGGATGTTCTTGTCTACCTATTTTCATTATAATAAATAACCTGAGTTCGATTTAAATATAAGTTTAAAGGAATTTTAGTTTTTAAAATAGCCTTGCAGGAGGGACACTTAAAGGAAAATATAGTCCGCACAACCATGCTTTAAGAAAACTGATTTCTTGAACTTTGCATTAGGACATTTTGTTTTTGTCATTTCCCCTTTTGGCATATTGTTTTTTCAAATATAAATTGCTTAAACGCAACAAATTATTACCCAAGAAAAATAGTTATAAAAAGCAATGGAAAAAGTTAAAGTGCATCTTGGTAGAAAAATGGCTTGATTAGTTTTAATTCTGAAGGAATATTATCCAAGGGAACTTTTGTGTTTTGCATTGGTGGGTTAATATACCAATAAAAACCCTTGTTATATTCCTTGCCTATTTTCTTTATAACCTCCTCAAAAAAATTATTTTTCGAGAAATAATCTGTCCACACAAAAATAATACTTTTATTATCGCATATAAATTTTCTAACTCCTCCACCTATCCATATTCCATCAACTTTCTTGCTATCTTGTATAAAATAAGTCATTAACATATCATTATTATATCCTATAAAAACTATATTTTTTTTATTTAATTTCTTCAGATAATCATATTCTTTCTCTGTATACTGCCTTATTTTTATATGAGCTGTATAATCAAGAACAAGACAACCAAGAGGTATTTGAGCAGGTATTCTTCCTGCTATCTGTTTAAGCTTAGGGTATTGAAAAGTATAATGCTTTAAGATTAAATTATATAATAATTCAGGAAGCAATATATTCCCCATAATAGTTACTACCAAAAGAAAAACTGCCAGTCTTCTTTTTAAAAACGAAAAAGCAAAAGAAGATAAAAAAGCTAACCCAAAAACTACCAAAATAAAATGGCGAGAAGGAGTTGGGATAGGCAGCCAAAGAAGTAATGAAGGACCAATAAATACAAGGGTTACTATTAAATATTTATAATACTTCTTTTTTAAGATATAGTAAATACCAGCGGGCAATATAAGAGAGGATAGCATTCCAAATGTAAAAATAATAGCAATAATTCCTTTTTTTATATCTTGGATAGAGGAAAAAGTATAGAAAAAATCCTTAGTTAATGAAAATGTAGAGGAAAAAGTCTTATTTGTTACTTGAGCTGGACTATCTTTATCCAGCCCAGTTAAAAAACTATCAAGAGATAATAAGTAATTCTGAAGGACAAAAAAAAGGGCAATAGAGAGGAAAATAGAAAATAAGGACAGAATTAATCTTTTTTTATTCTTAAATTCCACACAGAGTAAAAAAACTGCTGGAACAAAAAGCAATACTTCTCCTCTAAATGAAAAAGAGATAAAAAAGAAGAGAAAAGAAAGGCCAAAGTAAATTAAATATCTTTTTTCAGAAATATTGCTATGGGCATCCTTTAGGAAAAATGTTCCTGCTAATAATGCAGCAAAAGCAGGAATTATGGGATGGGCATATATGGTAATAAGCCACCAAATAGGTGACAATATCCATAGAGCCATAAATATATGTAAGTTTTGTTTTGATAAGTTAAATTTTTCAAATAACTTAATAACAAAAAATATAATAAATAAAGCTGAAATAAAAGTTATGGCGATAAAAAGAGCTTCTAAATGCTTTAAAAAATATGGAAATACTGTTACCGTCAAGATTAAATGAAAAGTCGAGTAAGTAAGGTTCAGCTTGGAAGAA
>JASEGW010000179.1 GCA_030017825.1 bacterium
GAAATACTATTTTTTAAACTTCGCACTAAGGAAATATGTTATTACATTGAACATTGCTGAATAGTTACTACTAAGTTTAATTTTATAGAATCAAAACTATATCAAAAATACTCCCTTTATTTTGCGCAACTTGTTAAAATAATTATTTTTTTAAAATATATTTTGATTTTCTTGTTTTTCTATGCTATCTTATTATAAATTATGCTAAAGGATTAGAGCAATAAATTATATTAAGGAGATTATCTATGGAAGAAAAATATATTAACTTACTTAAAGAAAAATGCACAAAAGAAAACTTTGAAAAATTGATGGCTCTGGACAATTCTTACTTGCACAAATTTATTGAAAAGTACATAGAGCATTGTAATCCGAGCTCTATATTTGTTCGAACAGACCACCCAGATGATGCTCAATATGCCAGAGATAAGGCAATAGAAAATGGAGAAGAAATGAAGTTGGCTATAAAAGGACATACAAATCATTTTGATAGTTATTACGACCAAGGAAGAGATAAGGAAAGTACAAAATACCTCCTATCTCCAGGAGTAGAGCTTGGTAAAAACATTAATTCCATAGACAAAGAAACTGGGCTTTCTGAAATTTATGGATACTTAAAAAACAGCATGGAAGGAAAGGAAGCGTATATATGTTTTTTCTGTCTTGGTCCTGTAAATTCTATATTTTCCATTCCGGGTGTCCAGATAACTGATTCCAGTTATGTAGTTCACAGCGAAGGTATACTTTATCGAAGCGGTTACCAAGAATTTAAAAGAATAGCAAACTCAGATAAATTCTTCAAGATTGTTCATAGCGCAGGAGAACTTGAAGGTAATGTATGCAAAAATACAGATAAACGTAAAATATATATAGATTTAGACAATTTTACTGTTTATAGCGCAAATACCCAATATGCTGGAAATACGGTTGGTTTTAAAAAGCTTTCTTTGCGTCTTGCTATCCATAAGGCAGCAGCTGAAGGATGGCTGGCTGAACACATGTTAATCTTGGGAGTTAATGGACCAAGCAACAGAACAACTTACTTTACTGGAGCTTTTCCAAGCGCTTGTGGAAAAACTTCTACTGCCATGCTTGAAGGAGAAAGTATTGCAGGTGATGACTTAGCTTACTTGAGAAAGAAAGATGGAAAGATTTATGCTGCAAATGTAGAATGTGGTATATTTGGAATTATTAAGGATGTAAATCCAAAAGATGACCCTTTAATCTGGAAAGTATTAAATTCACCAGGAGATGTTATCTTTTCTAATGTATTAATTGCTAAAGATAATCAACCATACTGGCTATGCGATGGAAGAAATATTCCTGACAAAGGAATTAATTTTTCAGGAAATTGGTTTAAGGGGAAAAAAGACAACGAAAATAATGAAATACTTCACGCTCATCCAAATGCAAGATATACTGTAAGTCTTTATTCTCTTGAAAATTGTGATCCTAAATTAGATGACCCTGATGGCTTTGAAATTAAAGGAATAATTTATGGCGGAAGAGATTCTGATACTTTGGTGCCAGTGCAACAATCATTTGATTGGGTTCACGGAGTAATAACTATGGGAGCAGCTTTAGAGTCAGAAACTACTGCCGCTACTCTTGGAAAGGTTGGAGTAAGAACGTTTAATCCTATGAGCAACTTAGATTTTGTAGCTATTCCCATAGGACAATATATTCAAAGCCATTTAGATTTTGCAAGTGATATAAAGAATCCACCCTCTATCTTTGCAGTTAATTACTTTCAAAAAGATAAAGAAGGTAATTTTATGACCGGAATGAATGATAAACATGTTTGGATAAAATGGATGGAACTTAGAGTCAATGGTGACGTAGAAGCAATAGAAACTCCTACTGGATATATCCCTAAGTATGAAGACCTCAAAATATTATTTAAAGAAGTTCTTAATAAGGAATATGAGAAAAATGACTATGAAGAACAATTTCGTTTAAGAATTCCTGAAAATATCAAAAAACTTGAAAGAATTGAGGACATTTATAGAACTAAAGTAGACAATACTCCTAATATCCTGTTCCAAGTCTTAAACGAGCAAAAACAAAGATTGATAAAAGTAGCTAAAGAAATTACAACTTGTTGTACTTAGCAATTATTCTTGGCTGTCAACTAACCATCTTTTTTAAAATAAAACAATAAAAATAAAAAGAAGAATTATTGCATTCCTTTAGACTTCTCTATTGTTTATACTCTTAATTCTTTAAATCAAATACTATTTCCATGATTAGTATTGCTAACTTACTAATTAACTAACCACAAAACCCTAAAAGGAGTATTTGGATGCAAGCTAAAGCTATTATTATCTCTGGAAACGGCACTAACTGCGAAACAGAAACTGCTTATGCTTGCAAATTAGCTGGCTTTGAGGTAGTAGATATTGTTCATATCAGCAAATTATTAAGTGGTGAAATTAGATTAGATGATTATCATTTCTTAAATTTAGCTGGTGGATTTTTAGATGGTGATGATTTAGGAGCAGCTAAAGCTGGGGTCAATAGATTTTTACATGCTCGATTAGAAAACAGCCAGGATAAAATTGAAGACCAACTACTTAAGTTTATATCTGATGGTAAATTAATCTTAGGCATCTGCAATGGATTTCAATTAATGGTAAAATTAGGCCTTCTTCCTGGCTTCAAAAATAATTATACTAAACAAAAAACAACTCTCACTTTTAATGATTCTGGAAGATTTGAGAACCGCTGGGTTTATCTAAAAGCAAATCCTGATAGCCCCTGCATCTTCACTAAAAATATCCATAGTATTTATCTCCCAGTAAGGCATGGCGAAGGTAAATTTGTAACAGACAGTAATGAAACTTTGGAAAAAATTAAATCCAAGCAACATATTTCTCTTCAATATTGCGAAGAAGACTGTTTAGAACCTTCTATGAAATATCCATATAATCCTAATGGCTCTGTAGATGCTATTGCGGGTATTTGTGATGAAAGCGGTCTTCTTTTTGGTCTTATGCCCCATCCTGAAGCTTATCTACACTACACTAATCATCCTCACTGGACAAGAAAAAGCCTTCCCGAAGAAGGAGCAGGCTTAAAACTCTTTAAAAATGCTTTTTCTTACATTAAAAAACATGGATAAATGGTCTTCACGCAAATTCTATACCCACATTGGAATTGTGTTCTTCTAAATTCTTAATGACATTTCCCATAAGAAGTAAATATTGATAAATTATATTCATTGTGCTATAATCAATAGACTTACTGCGAAATAAATCAGTTATTTTACAAAAATGCTATAATTCCT
>JASEGW010000017.1 GCA_030017825.1 bacterium
TGTAGTGTTTATAGGGGTCTTCGGGATTTAACCCCTCGCAAGTGTTAAAGATTAGTCTAAGGGTTAATATTTTTGAGCATTAATTGAAATTAGGAAAATATCTAATTTTTAAAGAAATAAGAAGAAATTTTGTTTGAGATGGAATACTAAGGTATTTTGAGGATATGTATTATTTTCGTTTTCTGTCTTCTGATTTCCATAACCTTTAACATAACTTATTATTTAATAAGACCGCTTAAAGAGAATATAGGTAGGAACATAGCAATAAGTATTCCTCCTACTACTATTCCTAAGAAGAGAATTAATACAGGTTCAATTAATGATGACATAGTAGCAATTGTAGCATTTGACTCTCTATCATAAAAATCGCTTATCTTGTTTAGCATATCATCTAAAGAGCCAGTTTCTTCTCCTATAGCAATCATCTGGACTACCATAGGGGGAAAAGCTCCACTTTTCTTTAAAGGATCGGCAATACGCTCTCCTTCTCTTATGGAAATTCGGGATTCCATGACAGCTCCTTCAATCACCTTGTTGTCGCATGTTTTTCCAGCTACTTCTAAAGATTCTAAAATAGAAACACCGCTCTTCACCAAGCTTCCTAATGTTCGTGAAAACTTAGCAATAGCTATTTTTCTAATCAAATCCCCAATAACTGGTACTTTCAAAACAAGCCCATCTATTACAAATGCTCCCTTTTCTGTCCTTTTCAGCATAAAAATTGCCCATATGATACCAATTAAGCAAATAATCATGTAGATAATATTGTCTTTTACAAATTCCCCCATGCTAATAACCATTAAAGTTAACGGAGGCAAAGTTCCTCCAAAACTTTCAAAGGTTTCTTTGAATCTAGGAACTACAAAACCTAATAAAAAACTAACAATAACTCCAGCTATAACAAGCACTGTAGTAGGATAAACCATAGCACTTCTTACTTTTTTTCTTAAATCATCTATAAATTCATAATAAGCAGCTAACCTTAATAATATTTCATCTAAAATACCACCTAACTCTCCTGACCTAATCATACTTACATATAAATGAGAAAACACCTTTGGATGCTTGGCTAAAGCTTCAGAAATAGTTGACCCTTTCTCAATATCAGAACAAACATTGATAATAGTAGGCTTAAATCTCTTATCTTTTTCTTCTTCAATTAAAATACTTAAACTTTGGACAATAGGAATACCAGCGTTTACTAAAGTTGCTAACTGTCTATTAAAAATCACCAAAGTCTTAAGACCAACCCTTGCTCCACCTTTCCTAGCTAATTTCCCTAAAATAAAGGGTTCCTTAACTCCCTTTTTTTTAATATAGAGTACTACATATCTTTTGCGATGTAGATCGATTACTGCTGTTTTCTGATCTGGGGCTTCTATAGTTCCTTTTACTATACTTTTATCTAATGTTCTTACTTTATATTCAAAAATAGCCATTTTACCTCAAAGAAACTATTTTAAACTAAACTTCAAAAATATACTTAGATTAAGAGAAGTAGTTAGATGTTAATATTTGTTCTATATTTCTTTCTTACTTCTTGTTCGGCTTATAGTTTTTTAAATAATAATTTACTTTTTCTGTACTTTAAAGAGAGCTCTCTGACATTATTTTGCTGGAGTTGAATCTACATGCAACATTTTTCTTAAATCATTAGGCTCAGTTGTATGACTCATAGCTTCTTCTTCATTAATCATTTTATTAATTACCAACCCATACAAAGACATATTCATGGTATGCATTCCTAATGATCTTCCACTCTGCATAAGAGTATAGGCTTGATGAATCTTATTGTCTCGAATAATATTCTTCACCGCAGCATTTACCACTAAAACTTCACAGGCTAATACCCTACCCTTTCCATGGGCATCTACTAACAACTGTTGGCAAATTACTGCTCTTAACACAAAAGATAATTGAGTTCTTATTTGTTGTTGTTGTTGAGAAGGAAATACATCTATAATTCTATTTATAGACTGAATAGCATCAGGAGTATGTAAAGTAGCAAATACTAAATGACCTGTTTCAGCTACAGTTAAAGCTGCAGAAATAGTTTCCAAATCGCGCATTTCTCCAATTAGAATTACATCGGGATCTTGACGTAAAATATGTCTTAAAGCAGTAGAATAGGATTCTGTATCAGAACCAATTTCTCTTTGGCAAACAATAGAAGATTTATGTCGATGAAGATATTCAATAGGATCTTCAACGGTAATAATATGGCATCTTCGATCTTCATTAATAAAATTTATCATTGAAGCTAAAGTAGTTGATTTTCCGCTACCTGTAGGACCTGTAACTAATACCAATCCATTTGGGTACTGCACAATCTTATTAACTATCTCTGGTAGGTTTAATTCTTTAAAGGTCATAGTTTCGCTGGGAATATTACGTAAAGCAGCCCCAATAGTACCTCGCTGTTTAAATACATTCATTCTTATTCTACCAACACCTTTTACCCCAAAAGATAAATCTAATTCTCCTTTTTCCTCAAATCTTCTTTTTTGCTCATCGGTCAAGACGCTATAAACTAAATCCTTGCAAGTATCAGGTAATAATTTTTCTTCATAATCTAAAGTATTTAACACTCCATCTATACGAAATTGGGGAGGAGTTCCTACTATTAAATGTATATCAGAAGCATCTTTTTCTGACATAATGTATACCATCTCATTTAATTTATACATTAATACATACCTCTTTATTTAATTACAAGTAACCATTCAGCCACAAAGGCATAAAGACATAAAGATTATGTAACTATTCAGCATAAACTTCGCATTAAGGAAATATGTTGTTACATTGAACATTGCTGAATAGTTACAAGATTATAATATAATCACGCAGATTATGACTTACATGCAGGATAAAATTAAAAAATCTGCCTTTCGTCCTTAAAAAACCCGTAAATTTGTGTTCTTATTTTCATTTTCTTTCTTCGCGCCTTATCATTTTTGTAGTCTAAATGTTTACAATTACAAAATAACTTCCTCGGTAGTAATTCTCATAAGTTCTTCTATGGTAGTAATGCCATTTATCACTTTTCTAGTAGCAGCTTCTCTTAAAGTAAGCATCCCTGCTTTACGAGCACACATTTTTAGCTCTGAAGAATTGACTCGCTTGGTAATCATTTCTCGAATATTCTCATTAATTTCCATAACTTCAAAGATAGCTATTCTGCCTTTATATCCAATTTTAGAACAGCTTTTGCACCCTGCTCCTCGATACAATACTTTTATATCTCTTCCTGCTTCTCCTAACTCTACTAAAACTTCCTTGTTAGGAGTATAAGCTTCCTTACATTTAGGACATATTACCCTAATCAATCTTTGAGCTACACACATTACTACTGTAGAAGATATCAAGAAAGGTTCTACTTCCATGTTCATCAACCTTGTAATAGCCCCAGGAGCATCATTGGTATGTAGAGTGCTAAATACTAAATGTCCAGTCAAGGCTGCATTAATAGCTACCTCAGCTGTCTCTCTATCTCTTATCTCACCCACCATAATAATATCAGGATCTTGTCTTAAAAAAGAGCGGAGTCCACCAGCAAAGTCTAATCCAATGTCAGATCTTACGTTTACTTGGTTAATTCCTGGTAAAACATATTCTATAGGATCTTCAATAGTCATAACATTTTTATCAATGGAATTTATAAGTTTTAAAGTAGAGTATAAGGTGGTAGTTTTTCCACTACCTGTAGGACCTGTAACTAATATAAATCCATAAGGAACGCCAACATTTTTGGTATAGATAGGCAAAACTTCTGGCTCTAATCCTAAAACTGTAATGTCCATAGCTAAAGCCGAAGCATCCAATATTCTCATTACAGCTTTTTCTCCAAAAGCTGTAGGTAAAACAGAAATTCTTAAATCTATATCCCTATCATGCAACCTTACCTTTGCTCTTCCATCTTGAGGCAGACGCCGTTCTGCAATATCTAAGTGAGACATAATCTTTATACGTGAAATTAATGCATTCTGCAATTGCTTAGGTGGTGTAGAAACTTCATACAACATACCATCAATACGATAGCGAACTCGCAATATTTTTTCAAAAGGTTCAACATGAACATCGCTAGCTCCACTTCTAATGGCTTCTGCTATAATATGGTTTACTAAACTTATTACTGGTGCCCCACCGCTTTCAATTACTGATTTACCAATATCCTCTACTTCAACTAACTCCACTTTTTTTGCTTCAGTATCCTTTAGGATAGTTTTCATTAAATCAGTGCCATAATACTTTTCTATGGCAGTCTCAATCTCGCTCTCTAAGACAATTACTGGCTTTACTTCATAGCCGGTAAGCATGCTAATATCATCTATGGCAATAATATTTAAAGGATTTGCCATAGCTACAGTTAAAATATTTCCTTCGCGAGCAATAGGAATTAATTTTTGACGTTGAATAATATTATCTGGAATACATTTTGCAATCTTAGGATCTATTTCTGAAAGTCCCATCTCAGATAAACTAATAAAAGAAATTCCCAATTGAGAAGCTAAGAAGGAAACAATAACTTCTTCTGTAGCAAACCCTAATTTTACTAATACTTTTCCTAATTGCTCACGAGTCTTCTTTTGTTCGTTTAAAGCAACTTCTAGTTGCTCTTGAGTGATTATCCCCGCATCTACTAACATTTCACCTAAACGATATTTCTTCTTTTTTGGTTGTTGGTCAGGAATATTTGTCATGTTTACCATAATAAATAACCTCTTAATTTAAGCTTTCAGTTATTGTCTTAAGCCTTTTCTCAAGCCAACTAACATTTTACAATTGAATTATTCATCGGTATCCTCTGGTAACTCAATATTTCTCTATGAATACCCACAAATGTTACTATCCTCATGAAACATAAATCTAAATTTATAGGAACAGGATTTTCTCTGTCCGAATTAGAGTTATAAACTTTCAGCTTACCATAAAACAATAGAAATATACTTCATTTATTATAAAATTCCCCATTCATATTGAATTATAGATGCAACCACTATAGCTGCCGTCTCACTTCTTAATACCTGATTGCCCAAAGAAGCTGAAATTATTCCTTGATTTTTTAATAGTTTTATTTCTTCTTTAGAAAAACCACCTTCTGGCCCTATAAATAAAGATATATTCTTTGTATCCCTCAAATTAACCAAAACCTCTTTTAAGTTTTTTTGTTCTTCCTCCAAAAAAACAATAGTTTTGTCTATATTTCCACATTCATTCATCTTTTTTCTTATTAATACCGGACTTTCTATCTTCATCAATCTAGCTCTTCTTGACTGAGAAGCAGAAAATCGGGCTATCTTTTCCCAATGGGCTACTTTATTTTTTATTTTTTTCTCGTTTAGGTCATACTTTATAGACCTTTCGGTAATTACAGGAACAAATTTGTCTACATTTAATTCACTTATTTTTTGAATCAAAAAATCCATTTTAGGATTTTTTAGCAAGCTCTGGTATAAAGTAATTCTATAGTCCAACGGAGGATGAAATATTTCCTTTTTTAAAGCTACTTTTATTTTACTTGAAGACAGCTCCTTAACCTCTGTTTTGTATTCCCATCCTTTTCCATCTAATACTATTATCTCCTCCCCTTTTTTAACCCTTAATACATTCTTTAAATAATGGATTTGCTCTGGATGAATAATCTCATAATTCTGTTCTTTAATTTCTGGTATAAATAATCTTTTACGACTCATCCTATAAAGAATTATACTAATTAATTCTCATTAAAACAAGTATTTTTAAATATATCTTTAATATTCTCTACAAATTCTCTTCTATATTTAAAATAAACGTAACTATTCAACATAAACTTCGCACTAAGGAAATATGTTGTTACATTGAACATTGCTGAATAGTTATAAATCAACACATAAAAAAAGGGGCTGTTAGCCCCAAATGATTATCCAAAAGCATCCTTTATTCTATTAAATATACCTTCCTTTACATAAGCAATATCTTCTCCTCTTTTATTAGCAAATTCCCTAAGAAGATTTTTTTCTTCCTCGCTTAGATTTTTTGGTGTTTCTACTATAACCCTTACATGCTGATCTCCTCTTCCTCCTCCATGAAGATAAGGAATGCCTTTTCCTCTCAATCTAAACACCTTATGGGATTGAGTACCAAGAGGAACTTTCATCATAATATTTTTATCATCTAAAGTTGGTATTGATATTTCACAGCCTAAAGCAGCCTGGGTAAAAGTAATATGAGTTTCACATAAAATATCATTCTCTTCTCTAATAAAAATATTATCTTCTTTTACATTAATTACTACATATAAGTCTCCAGTAGCACCACTTGCAGCACTCATTTCACCTTCTTTAGGAATCTTTATTCTATTTCCTATATCTACCCCTGCAGGAACTTTAACCATTATAGTGCGCACATTTTTAACTTGTCCTTTACCATGACAAGTAGAACATGAGGTGCTTATAATTTCACCTTTTCCAGAGCATTGACTACAAGTTCGACTTATACTAAAAAATCCTTGAACATGCCTTACTTGGCCCCTACCTTGACACATAGGACAAGTTACCTTTTTAGTACCTGGCTTGGCTCCACTTCCATTACAAGTGCCGCATCTTTCCAAACGAGAAACTTTAATCTTTTTTTCACATCCAAAAGCTGCTTCTTTTAAATCTAACATTAAATCATACTTTAAGTCTGCGCCACGTCGTGTTCTTCTTTTGCCGCCAAATCCAAAAATATCTCCAAAGATACCTCCTTCAAAAAAATCTCCTAAAATATCCTCAATATCTGCTTGATGAGTAAAATCCGACCAAGTAAATCCATTTTTGCCAAATGCTGAAGCTACTCCTTCATGGCCAAATTGATCATAACGAGATCTTTTTTCAGAATCGCTCAATACTTCATAGGCCTCAGCAGCTTCTTTAAATCTTTCCTCTGCAGAGTTATTTCCTGGGTTAGCATCAGGATGATACTTCTTAGCCAAAGCTCTATAAGCCTTTTTAATTTCATCTGCAGAAGCATTCCTATTAACACCTAATATTTCATAATAATCTTTCTTGGCCACAGCTTTTATCCCTTCTTTTTTTATTCTTAACTTTATACTCTTGGCACCTTTATTTAACCTGAGTTCGATTTAAACTTAAAATAAAGGAACATATTCTTATGTCGAACTCAGGTTATTTAAGCAATTTTTCGTGCTATATATTTAGAATTTTAAGAATCTGTGCTCGTCTACATATTCTAAAATGTAATTTTTATTAAGTTACTTCTTATCTTTTTCCTCATCTTCAACTTTATACTCAGCATCCACTACATCTTCTTCTTTCTTTTGCTCTTTGCTAGCTTCTTCACTTTGTTGACCTTCTGCTTGCTGGCTTGCTTGCTGTTCTGCAGCTGCTTTCTTATACATTTCTTCAGCTAACTTATGAGAGGTTTTATTTAACTTTTCAATGGCTTTATCTATATCTGCAACACTATTTCCTTCTCCAGCTTTCTTTAAATCAGCAATAGCTTCTTTTATTTTCTTTCTTTCCTCTTCAGATACTTTATCACCATATTCTTTAAGACTCTTTTCTGCAGAATAGACTAAACTATCTGCTTTATTTTTAGCTTCAATTAAACTCCTCTTTTCTTCATCTTCTTTAGCGTGAACCTCTGCTTCTTTCACCATTTTTTCAACTTCTTCCTTAGAAAGCCCGCTAGAGGATTCGATTCTAATTTGTTGTTTTTTCCCTGTGCCTAAGTCTTTAGCTGAAACATGAAAAATACCGTTAGCATCAATATCAAAAGTTACTTCTATCTGAGGAACTCCTCGTGGCGCAGGAGGAATGCCCACTAAATCAAACTTTCCTAAAGTCTTCATCCCTTCATCAGTAACCAATGCACGCTCACCCTGAAGCACATGAATACTCACTGCCGGTTGGTTATCAGCGGCTGTTGAAAATATCTGGCTTTTCTTGGTAGGAATAGTTGTATTGCGTTCAATAAGCTTTGTAAAAACATTACCTAAAGTTTCAATTCCTAACGATAATGGAGTAACATCTAATAGTAATACATCTTTAACTTCACCTTTTAATACACCTGCTTGGATTGCTGCTCCTATGGCTACTACTTCATCTGGGTTTACTCCTTTATGAGGGTCTTTGCCAAATATTTCTTTAACAATTTCCACCACTTTAGGCATTCTTGTTTGTCCGCCAACTAATATTACTTCATCTATATCGCTAGCCTTAAGTCCGGCATCAGTTAAAGCATTTTGACAAGGTTTAATTGCCCTATTTAGCAAATCCTCTGTTAATTGTTCTAGTTTAGCCCTAGTAAGAGTAATATTTAGATGTTTAGGGCCACTAGCATCAGCAGTAACAAAAGGAAGATTTATCTCTGTACTTACGGTTGTAGATAGTTCACATTTTGCTTTTTCAGCAGCTTCCTTAAGACGCTGCAAAGCCATAACATCTTTTCTTAAGTCAATTCCTTGTTCCTTTTTAAATTCATCAGCCAGCCAATCTATTACCCTCTGGTCAAAGTCGTCCCCTCCTAAATGAGTATCGCCATTAGTTGACTTAACCTCAAAAACACCATCTCCTAATTCCAAAATAGAGATATCAAATGTACCTCCACCTAAATCATAAACAGCAATCTTTTCTTCTTTCTTTTTATCCAAACCATAAGCTAAAGAAGCTGCTGTAGGTTCATTAATAATTCTAAGCACTTCTAAGCCTGCGATTTTACCGGCATCCTTAGTAGCTTGTCTCTGACTATCATTAAAGTAAGCAGGAACAGTAATTACAGCTGAAGTAACTTTTTCTCCCAAATAGCTCTCTGCATCTTCTTTTAGTTTCCTTAACACCATAGCCGATATTTCTTGTGGCGAGCAATCCTTTTCTCTAGTGTCTACCCTTACATCTCCATTAGGAGCAGCCTTTAGCTTAAAAGGAATCTCTTTAACTTCTTCAGATACTTCTTCTAACTTTCTACCCATAAATCTTTTAATTGAATATATAGTGTTCTCCGGATTAGTAATTGATTGTCTCTTTGCCAATTGACCTACTAAACGCTCCCCTGATTTTGTGAAAGCTACTACTGATGGGGTAGTGCGCATCCCTTCAGCATTAGCAATAACTACTGGTTCTCCTCCTTCCATTACAGCAACTACAGAATTTGTAGTTCCAAGATCAATACCTACTACTTTACTCATCTCTATCCTCCTTATAGATTAAATATGGTTTTTAATTATTTTCCACTGGATACTACTACTACTTGAGAAGGTCTTACAACTCTTTCATACAACAGGTAACCTTTTTGCAATTCTTCTATAATCACATCTTCTTGATATTCTTGGCTATCTCTTTGCATTATAGCATGATGTAACTTAGGGTCTAAAGTCTTGCCAATCGATTCTATTTCTTTTAAACCTCTTCTACTGAGAATATCTAAAATTTGTTTTTTTATTAATAGAATTCCTTCCTTAAAGACATTAATATCATGGCTTTTAGCTTCTTCTGACAAAGCCCTTTCGAGACTATCAATAACTGGTAAAAGATCATTAATTAAATCTTCGCCAGCATATTTAAATATTTCTTCTCTTTCTTTTAAGACTCGTTTTTTGTAATTATCAAACTCTGCTTTTAATCTCTTTAAGTGCTCCAGATATTCATCTGCCAATTTATAATTCTTGACTATTTTTTTTAATTTATCCTTATCGATCATCAATTGATCTTTTTTCTTTTTTTTTCTAACCATATTTTCTAAAAATACCTCCTCCTACTTAACTAGTAAATAATAATTGGTGATTGTTAAGTGGCTAAACACTGATTAACTATTTACCAATTATCAGCTAATACACAAGTTACCAATATTCTTATTTAACCTGAATTATTCTTATTTAACCTGAATTCGATTTAAATATGAGTTTAAGGGTTAATATTTTTGTTAAGATTTTAATTTGGCGAAGAAATATTAATCCTTAAACTTAAAATAAAGGAACATATTCTTATGTCGAACTCAGGTTAATTAGCAACAATTATACTATTAAAGGAGAACACCCTATTAGGATATCCTCCTTCTTTTTTTGGAAAAAAATTATCTTGAAAAATAAATTTCTTTTAATTAATCTTAACTTTTATAGGTTTGTTTCTATCTTCTTCATGCTTAAGAAGAACAATAGTTAGAATACCGTTATGGTAAAAAGCATCTATCTTATCTTTCTTGACCTTGTATGGTAACATAATAATTCTAGTAAAAGATCCAAAGGTTCTTTCACAATAATACTCTCTTTCCTTGTTTTCTCGATCCTCTTTTCTTTCCCCTTCTACTTTTAAGCAATCATCCTCTATAAATATCTTAATACCTTCTTTAGATAATTCAGGAATTTCCAACTTTGCCACTATTCTATCCCCTTCATCATACAAATCAACTGCCGAAGCATGGGGACCAAAGAAAATTGAAGATGGATTTTTTTCCAAAACTCCTTGCAAGGTATTTTCGATTTCGCAAGGAAGGTCAAAATTGCCTCTACTCTTTATTTCTTTTTTAAAAGAGTTTCTTTTCGTGAAACTCATATTCAATATCTCCCCTTTTTAGGGTATCGCCATCAGTCAAAACTGATGATTGGCAACCAATAACTGGTAATCAGTAATTATCCATTCTATCAATCGTCAATTACCGATTATCCAAGAAACTTCTAATTTTATCCTTCCATATAATATAGACGCATAAATCAAGAAAAGGATTCAAAAAAATATCTTTTTATTTTATAATTTTAATTCTGTTTGGAGGCCAATAAATACACAAAGCTTTTCCTTTAATTAAATCTTTTTTTAAATATTCCCAAAATCTACTATCGTAACTTGAATCTCGATTATCACCCAATACAAAATAATTATTTTTTGGTACAATTATTGGTTCTTCCCAGTTATCCCTTATAGAATACATAGCCATGGGCAAAGGAGGTGCTTTTATAGTATAGGGTTCATCTATAGGTTTATCGTTAATATAAACTATCTTTTGCTTAATCATAACTTTATCTCCTGGAAGACCAATTACTCTTTTAATGAAATCTTTATCAAGATCTCGTGGACATTTAAAAACAATAATATCTTTCCTTTTAGGTTTACTAAATTTCCAAATTATCTTATCGATAAAAGGGATTTTGGTTCCATAAATAAATTTAGAAACAAATAAATGATCTCCTACTTGCAGAGTAGGAACCATAGAGCTAGAAGGAATCTTGTAAGCTTGTACTACAAACGTTCTAATTATTAAAGCAAGTACAACAGCTACAATTATTACTTCAGAATATTCATATATTTTACTCTTACGAAATTTCTTCCATGATTTAAACACTATCTTAATTAAACCCCCTTATTGAAAATTACTTTATGTTCTACAATAAGCTTATATGCTCATACATTCTCACACAGACAGCCACAAGGACTATCCAACACTATATATTTATTACTATATATTTATTCAAAAATGTACAAAGCTTATCCTTGTCCGCATTAAGATTGCAGAGCTTTTCATCTTATCATGAAACACTATTAAAATTAACACTCTTAGATAAAATCAAGCTATTTAACTATTGAAACTAAGTACTTGAGCATAAGTTTTCGGTATTTGATCTGGATATTTTAAATCCGAAACGAATTCAAAATTCAAATCTCAAATATTCAAAACATCATTCACTCTTTCGTAATATGGAATCAAAGATATTTATATTGTTTTGAATTTTTTAGTTTGGTTATTTGGAGCACCCACAAAGTGGGTCGTTGTTAATGTTAAGAAAGGTTGGGTTACTCTAGATTATCCTCTTTTGGTAACAATGCATCATTAGTAACTTTTTTGACTAATTTCATATTTTTATAAAATGGCTTCTTGAAGAATATATGTCCAGCTAAGGTTTCCACCTCTCTGCCTTCAACCAATATTTGTACTTTTTTATATTTATTTAGATTATCTAATAAAGTATTAACTATAGAATAAGTAGTTAATATTTCCCCACTACTTCCCTTACAATGCTTTGTTATAATACTTTGATCAAAATTAACAAAAATAGTCTCTTTATGCAAAAAAATCTCTTTTGTTTTGCACTCTGAAGGTAGAGTAGGTTCTAATTTCGTTTGAGGTCCCTTGATTAGTTCCTCTATAATTAACTTAATTTGTTCATTAGTATTCTTACATTTTTTAACTTCTCGTTTTTCCATCATTAGACAGGAAGCATCTGGAGAAGAAAAATATAACTTTATTTCTATGTATTTCTTTTCTCCCTCAAAAAAATAAGGAACAATTTTTTTTCTTGTTACAAACAATCCTTTATCGCGAATATATAAATAAATAAAACTTATGATTATAGCAGAAATAACCATAGTTACCATAATTAAAAATGTTTTATTTTTCTTGCGTGCCATTTTATTACCTTGTAAATCCTAAGCTATCTTCATATCTTTTTTTATATTCTAATATAGCATCGCAAATACACTTAGATGTGATACTTTTAAAATAATCTTGCTTTATCTTTCTCTCTTCTTTTGGGTTGGAAATAAAAGCTACTTCTATTAAAATAGAGGGCATAGTTACACCTTTTAGTACATAAAAAAATGCACTTTTTATACCTCGAGATTTTATTTTTAATCTCCTTATTCTTAATCTCATAAAAACTATTCTTTGCAATATTCCTGCTAACTCAATACTCTCTTCAATAAATTGATTTTGAGCCATATCAGCTAGTATAAGCTCAGTATAATCATAATCTTTTTCCCCTTTATCTTTTTCTAATTCAATAACCCCATTTTCTAAAACTGACACCGCTCTAGCCATATCATCTGAAGCTTGAGCAGAAAGATAATAAGTTTCAAAGCCTCCAGCAATTCTTGAAAAAGATGCATTAACATGAATACTAATAAATAAGTCTGCTTTATTCATATTGGCAATATCGCTTCTCTTTTTTAGAGTAACAAATTCATCAAAATAACGAGTTAAAATTACTCTAATATCAGTTTTTGTTTCAATTAACTTCTTTAGTCTCTTGGCAATATCTAAAGTTATATCCTTTTCTTTTACTCCAGTTGGCCCTATAGCACCAGGATCTTTGCCACCATGACCAGGATCAATGACAATTGTTTTTATCCTATATTTTCCATAAGAACTATTTTCTTTTTTTCTCTCTGTATTTGTATAGAAAATCTCTTTATTTCCATAAATATCTTCTTTTCCCGTTATCTTTTTCTCTTCCGTTATCTTTTTCTCAATTTTTCTCTCTTTCTTCTTATTTAGAATTAATATAGCTTGCTTTTCTTTCCATTCAACATTCACATTTAATTCTTCTGCCCATTTTCTTTTTACAAAATCAAAAGGAATATACAGGTTCTTCTTTATAAGAATAGTAGGTGACTGTAAATAAATCTTTTTTTCATCAATTAACACTTCTTTGCTACTATGATTGAAAGTAATCTTTTTATTTTTATCTGTAAATATAGCTTTAGTTAAGAAATCTTTTTTTTCTAAATAACCATCAAACATATAGGCAAAGTCTGTGACGGAAATATATTCTATCTTGTCCTTAGTTACAATAACAATAGAATGTTTTAATCCTGATATGTTATCTATAACTAAAACATCTTTAATTCCAATAGCATGAAGTATAAAAGGAGATATTAGGAAGATTAAAGAAGCAATAATTGTAAAAATTGTTTTCTTTTTATTATATATCATTTTTTAACATTTATTATATTATTGGCATGAATATAAGAATCAGCTATGCAGCAATATTAAAATTGATAATTGAAGTTTTTAGGTTTTGCATTGTAGTTTTGCACTCGGGGCATCCATTTTTGTAGATCATTTGAATTTTTAATTTTCACATTTATCATATTTATTTTCTTTATGGCTTTGGTGGAGGCGGTGGGATTTGAACCCACGTCCGAAAATCCAAATTTAAGAGCTTCTACATGCATATCCTATGCTTGAAAACCTTTAAAACTCCCATAGGCAGGATTTTGAAAGGTTTGGCTTAATTAACTTCACTATTTACCGCTTAAGCCAAACAATAAATAGTTAGCTTACTAACCGTCACCCTCGGTAAGTTCGTAAGCAAAACATACCAGGATGTGCTGCTAATTAAGCAGCAAGTGCTAATTCGTTGTTAGCGTTTATATTTTTACTGCTTTTTTACGAGGCCAGCAGTATCCTCGGCATGCTACTCCTAATTTGTCAATCTCCGTCGAAGCCTTTCGCCCCCTCCCTTCTATTTCAGTTTATTTTCGCACAAAGCATACAAAAATAAATGTTAGACACTAAATCTTAAGAAATTATCATTTTAGCTCTATCTTGTTGGTTATTCTTATCTTAAATGTAAATCTTTGGTAACTATTCAGCATAAACCTAAGTTTAAAAATTAGTATTTCTTCGCTAAATTTAAATCTTGGTGTATTTCGGAGTACCTTTAAAATGGGTTGTTTGTGTAAGAAAACTCCTCACACTACTTAGCTGTCCTTATCTTCAAGCTTTTCTCTATCTCCCTCTCTATAATTTTCTTCTTTAGAGTCTCTCTTTTATCATAAAGTTTTTTGCCTTTTGTTAAAGCCATTTCTATTTTTATTATACCATTTTTTAGATATATTTTTAAAGGAATTAAAGTCTGGCCTTTTTCTTTTATTTTAGTTGATATTTTATTTATCTCCTGCTTATGGAGTAATAATTTTTTTTCTCTGAGAGGATCATGGTTTGCTCTATTTCCATATCTATAAGGACTAATGTGGCACTTAATTAGATAAATTTCCCCGTTTTTAATATCCGCATAACTTTCTTTTATATTAGCTCCATTTACTCTTAATGATTTTACTTCTGTTCCCTTAAGTTCTATCCCCGCTTCATATTTTTCTAAAATATAATACTCATAAGAAGCGCTTTTATTTACAGAAATCAATCTTTTACTTTTATCTTTATCCATTAATTTGGTAAACGGTAATTGGCGGATAGTAAATGGAGCGGAAGACGGGTCTCGAACCCGCGACCTACAGCTTGGAAGGCTGTCGCTCTACCAACTGAGCTACTTCCGCTAAGTTTGCATTTTCCTATGAAACTTAATAAGCTACTCCCTCTTCTCCTAACTTATCTTTAATTCTATTTATTAAGGTTTCCTTGGTAAAAGGTTTATTTAAATATTCTGAAGCTCCTAACATTAAAGCCTTTATTTTATCTTCCTCTAAATTTCGCACTGTTAGCACTATAATAGGAATATGAGCTATATCTTTATTCAGCTTTATTTTCCTAATGGCCTCAAAACCATTCATCTCAGGCATTACTATATCCATAATAATTAAATCTGGTTTACGCCTTTCAGTCATTTCTACAGCTTCTTTACCATTATAAGCTTCCATAGTTAAATAATTATGCTCTTGCAATAAAGCTCTAATTACAGTTACTACATCTTTTTCATCGTCAACTATTAATATTGTTTTTTTCTCTCCTGGTGATTTGATCCATTTTTCAATAGTTTTAATACAAGAAATAAGTTTATTGGGTTCTATGGGCTTATTTAGATAATCAGCGATTCCTAATCTAAATAATTTCTCTTGATTATCAACCTGGATTACAGAAATAATTACAATAGGAATAGATTTTGTTTCTTCATACATGCGCAATTCTTCAATAACCTCAAAGCCATTCTTTCCAGGCATAAGTATATCTAATGTTATAATATCTGGAACATCTTCCATAGCTTTCCTAATAGCTTCATTTCCATCATAAGCAACACTAACTTCCATTCCCTCCCGCATTAAATATGCCTTGATAACTTTTACTACATCTTGATCGTCGTCTACAACCAAAACTTTCTTTATTACCTTTTCACCTTTACTCATCACCTTAATTACATCAGTCATTTCCTTCTTAGTCATTTTGGGTATAGTAAAAGAAAAAGTACTTCCTTTTTGAAGCTCACTTTCCACCCAAATCGTTCCTCCATGAGCTTCAATAATATTTTTACATATAGATAACCCTAAATTAGTACCTTTTACCCGACTACTCACCGATGTTGGAACATCAATATTTTGAAATTTAGTAAATATTTTCGTAAAATTCGTGGAATCTATTCCAATTCCATTATCAGAGACATTTATCTTTATCTCTTTTGCTTTTTCTTCTCCTGTAATCTCAATAAGACCTTCAGGAGGAGAAAACTTAATAGAGTTAGAAAGCAAGTTCACTAAAACTTGCTTTATTCTATCTTCATCTATCATAACTTTAGTTAAACCCGTTACTACATTTTCTATTTTTATACTTTTTTCTTCTGATAATGGCTGTACAGAAACAATAACTTCCTCCACTAAATTATTTATATCTGTTAACCTCTTATGCATTTCTACTTTTCCAGATTCGATCTTAGCCAAATCTAATAAATCGCTAACCAAACGAATAAGACGTTCTGTATTATTTTTAATAATGTTTAAAAATATACGCTGTCCTTCCTCAACATGGCCCTCTGCTTCTCCTAACAAAAGTTCTACCGACCCCTTAATAGAAGTTAAAGGAGTGCGTAATTCGTGAGAAACATTGGAAACAAAACCCGATTTCATTTTATCGATTTCTTTAAGAAGAGTAATATCACGTAAAACTTCTACGCCCCCGGTAATATTTCCTTCTGCATCAAATAAAGGAGCTACGCTAGCGCTAACTTGTATTCTCTTACCACCCTTGGTAGTTATTTCCCTTTCATGATCTACAACTGGCTTTCCTGTTGTCAATACTTTATGGAAATCGCATTCTTTGTCATATGCTTTTTTACAAAAGATATCTTGACATAACTTGCCTCTTACTTCATCCTTACTGTAATCTGAAAACTTCTCGGCCATATCATTAAATATGCCAATTTCTAAATTTTTATCCATGGTAAAAACAACATCATTCATGCTGTTAATAATGACCTCGATTAATCTATTTTTTTCACTAGCAATTCTTGCTATCAAACTAGGCAAACATAGCTGTTCATCAGCAATTCCTTGGGTAACAGCAATAGCTTTTTCTTTACAGCTAGAATAACCACAAGCTCCGCAATTTAAAGCATTTTCTTTTTTATCTCTCCCCCCTATCTTCCTTAAGACCTTATCAACCTCATCTTTGGATACTTTCTTAAAAGCTACCTGACGATTAGAAAACTCCCTTCTCACATTAATTCCTTCTAAAAACCTTCTATAATCATCTGTTATCTTAGTTTCTTTATCTAAAACATAATCTACTATATTCTCTCTCTTTTTAAAAAAACTCTTATCGACACCCATAGCCGGACCATCAATGCAGCCTCGACAGAAATAAATATCCAAAATCTTAGATTTTACTTTTTTTCCAGAAGCTAATTCTCTTATTGTTTCTAATGCTCTTGGACCATCCAAGGTAAGAACATCATTTTTTAACCTTATAACATCAGAAGTTTCATAAGTATGGGCAACCATTCCCCCGATAGCTAAGAACAATCTAGAAAAAGATGCCGGGTAACCATCTAGTTCGCCTTCTGGTAATTTATTTACATCTATTTTTTTCTCTTTTAATAATTCTTTTAATTCTTCATAGGTTATAACTACTTCTATTCCATCTTCTATATTAGGATCCCTAACCTCTACCTTCTTAGAAACACAAGGACCGATAAAAATTATATCAGCATTAGGATATTTTTTCTTAATAATTTTAGAAGTAACAAACATAGGAGAAATAAGAGGAATCAAGTTAGGCAATAATACCGGATAATGCCTTTCGATAATATTAATAATAGCAGAACAATGAGAAGTTATATACATATCTGACGAACTGCTATCTCTTAATATCTCCTGATACTTCTCATTAATTACTTCTCCCCCTAAAGCAGATTCCCAAACTTCATCAAAACCTAATTCTTTTAAAGCAGCTACTATTTTATTGCAGTTCATTCCATTAAAAGCTGCAGGAAATGTAGAATCTAAAATAGCAATTGCTTTACCCATTCTACCTAAGACGTCTTTAACCCTATTTACTTCATTTTTGTAATAAATTGCATCTTGATTACAAGCATTAACACAAATGCCACAAGAAATACAACGATCTCCCATAATAGTAGCTTGCTTTCCTATTACTTTAACTGCTTTTACAAGGCAGCTCCTAATACATCCATAACATTCTTTACATTTTCCCTTTTTAGTATATATCACATTCACTATTTATCACCACCTCTCTGCAATACATCTTCTATCTGAGCCGCAATGTTAAAAGGATCAAATGGTTTGGTGATATACATATCTACCCCTACATCCAAGCCTCTCTTTATGTCATTCATCTGAGTTTTAGCTGACAGTATAATAACAGGAATATCTTTAAGTTCGGAATCATTTTTTAATCTCGCACATATTTCATATCCTGAAATATCTGGCAACATAATATCCAATAACATTATATCTATAGTTTTGTTAACTTTCTCTAAAGCTTCATTTCCAGTAGATGCACATATAACTTCATAGTTTTTTAATTCCAAAGCTTTTTTCACAATACGTAAAATATCCAACTCATCATCTACTAACAATACTCTTATTTTTTTGTCTTTTGTCATTTTTCACCTCATAAATCATAAAAACTACTTATTTTATATATTCTCTGCAACAATTAAACTAAAATATCATAAAATTAGTAACTTAATATTAATTTTTTAGAAAAACGTAACTATTCAGCAATGTTCAATATAACAACATATTTCCTTAGTGCGAAGTTT
>JASEGW010000180.1 GCA_030017825.1 bacterium
GCTCTTCTTCTAATACCTGTACTCTAACTTCTGTTTTTTGTTATTTGGTTTGAGTGGAGCCCACAAGCGGAATTGAACCGCTGGCCTCGTCCTTACCAAGGACGCGCTCTAACCTACTGAGCTATGTGGGCAAATATAAAATTCTTGCATACATTATTATCAAAGTAGAATGATATTGTCAAGGAAAATAAAAGGAAAAATTTGGACCCTAATAAATAAGAAGACAGATAACAAAAAAAGCCCTAAAGACTTCGTGCTACATTTATTTTTAATCTTAGGAGATTTTTAACTAATGGCTATTATAGTATAAAATCTTAAAATCTAACATCTGTTCTCTGACTTCTGAAAAATATCTATATTAATTGTGGTAGTTATTCATATTTTGAGAAGAATAATAGAGGATCAAGGCATTTTCCTTTATGGCGAATTTCAAAATGTAGATGAGGGCAAGTTGCCTTTCCTGTTTGTCCTACTGAGGCTATAACTTGTCCTTTGGTAACTTTTTCCCCTTCTTTTACTAAATTTATTTGATTATGAGCATAAACACTATGAAAATCATTTTTATGTTCAATAATAACAATCTTTCCATATCCTCGCATCTCGTTGGTAGAATAAACTACTATACCTTCAGAGATAGCTTTAATTTCGGTTCCCAAAGGTGCTTCGATATCTATCCCTTGATGGTGTCTCCCATTTCGTATGCCAAAAAGGGAGGCAAGTTTTCCTTTTACAGGAAAGATAAAGTCTGTTTTATATTCTATTTTAGTTTCAGCAGTTTTATCAAAAGGAGCTTTGGTAGTTGATTCTTTGGTTATTCCAGGAACTTCGGTTATTCCAGGAACTTCGGTTATTCCAGGAACTTCGGTTATTCCAGGAATAAAGATTAAAGATCCTGGTTCTAATCTTTTGATTTTGTGATAATCATTGGCTTTTGCAATATTTTCTGCGGGAATTCGATAAAGTTTAGCAATACTCCAAATAGTTTCTCCTCTGGTAACTCGATGATATATACCTTTTTTTTGTTCTTTAAGTTTAACTGTATGACGAGAAGGAGCACAACTAAAACTGAATAATAAGACAAATGCTATAAAAAATTTAAAATAGTTGGACTGCTTGACCATCTTTTTGCTCTATGGCTTTTATTAAATCTTTTTCATTTTTAATCTTGTGATTAAATATGGTAATATATTTACCTATCATATTCTTACTATGAGCATCACTTCCTCCTAAACCAAAAAGTCTTAATTCATTACTTGCTTTAAGAGCTTGATTGTTTTCTGATTCTTGGCAGTTGCCATTTAATATTTCTATAGCATCTAATTCTAAATTATTATAAAGATTATCTTGAATACTAGGAACTCCATGACGAAAAGGGTGAACAGGATAAATAATACCTTGATTTTTGTGTATTATTTGGGCTAACTCCCAAATGGTAGTTTCTTGGTGATGGAAATATTGAGGACTTTTTTCAACAATAATAACATCTCCGTCTAAGCAACGGACTTCCATACCTCTAAGAATTAAAAAGTTATATTTTTTGCTTAATTCTCTAGTTACTTTTATTCCTTTGTAGTTATTATGTTCAGTAATACATACTGCATCTAAACTTAACTCTTTTGCTCTTTCTATTAATTCTTCTATTTCTATAAAACTACAAGGTGAACCTATAATAGTATGTACATGAAGATCAATCTTCATAACATTTTTCCAATCCTAATTTTAAAGCAAGCTCTACAGCTTCTTTAGGATTTTTAGCTTTTATTATAGGAACATTATTTCCTAGATTCCAGGTTTTAAGTCCAATAATAGGAATATTTAGCTTTAAAGCAAAAGCAATTTCTGATAAAGTGCCATATTCGCCACCTATAGAAATAATAGCTTGTGATGAGCGAACAATAATAATATTTCGAGCGTGGCTGAAGCCAGTAACAATTTTAATATCTAAATAAGGATTAGCTTCGTGCAAGCTAAAGCCAGGTAATATACCAATGGTTATACCAGATGCTCTTTTAGCTCCACGACAAGCTTCTTCCATTACTCCTCCAAGTCCACCACAAATTAAAGAAGCTTTATTTTTAGCAATATAATATCCTGTGTCATAAGCTAATTTAGCTAAATTGTGATCACAAGTTCCAGCTCCAATTATTCCAATTTGCAATCTTATTCCTCTGATTTTAACAGTATTTCAGGTTCATTCTTTTTGATTCTTATAAATTTCATAGCATAGAAACCTAAAATTAAAAGCACAACAAAAACAATGGAGATAATATCAAAATAATTTTTTATAAGCTCCTTTATCTGAGCACCAAAAAACATAATTAAAGTTCCTACAATAAAAAATCTTCCTGCTCTTCCTAAT
This sequence comes from bacterium, assembly GCA_030017825.1. Lineage (GTDB taxonomy): Bacteria > UBA9089 > JAHJRX01 > JAHJRX01 > JAHJRX01 > JASEGW01. The sequence goes on from JASEGW010000180.1 coordinate 2,360, forward strand.
ATGGAGGCTAGGACAAATATTTTAAAATTAATATAAAATACTCCTGCTGAGATAGTAAATATTTTATAAGGTATAGGAGTAAAGCCAGCAATAGTAATTGCCCAAGCTTCATATTTTTCAAAATAATTATGAACTAATTTTATTTTCTCTGCAGATACAAATCGTTCCAGAACAGGACGACCACCTTTAATTCCAATAAAGTATCCAAACATGCCTCCTAATATAGAACCAGCAGTACAAATTGTAGCATACCAGAGACTATTTTCAGGATTTATTATTGCTAAAGCAATGAGCAGTACATCAGGTGGTATGGGAAAAAAAGATGATTCAGCAAAAGCTAAACCAAATAGCGCCCAAGGACCATAAGATGTATGAGCCCAATGTTCTGTCCATTTATATAAGTTGGCTACCATATCATATAATTTGTTTACCATAAGACCTCCTTATAATACTTAATCTGAGTTCGATTTAAATATAAGTTTAAGAATTAATATTTTTCGTTAAAATTTCAATTTAGCGAAGAAATATTAATCTTTAAACTTAAAATAAAAAAACATGTTCTTATGTCAAACTCAGGTTACTTATTAAGATGAATATAAAAAAAGTACAAAGGTCAAAATATAAAGTGCAAAATTATAATGTAAAAATCAAGGAGAGTACCAGAACACATAAGTACAAGTATTCTAAAAAAATTTAATATCTATCTATTGTTTATTATCTCTCAATTTCCAATGTTTGAAAACTGTTAGTTAAGAATTGAAAATTAAAGAAATTTGAATTTTTAAATTATACTTTTTTACTTTTTGTTCGAAGTATAAAACTCGTAGATCATGTTTATCTATCTCCTCATTGGGCAGAGTTTACTACGTTTAAATCCTCTGTAAAAA
>JASEGW010000181.1 GCA_030017825.1 bacterium
TACGATACCTAATTATTTTTGCATGGGTACTTATTATAGTTTCAGACCTAACCAGAGGAGCAGTAAAGGATGATTTAAAACAGAAAATTAAATATCTGCATATCTACCTAAATTCTGTCAAAAAACCCTCAAGAGATAAGCCTTCCTAAATTTCCTTGACTTTTAAAGAAAACTAGTTTATTTTAATAATTAAAATATTTAGAATAAAAATTTCCAAAAAGAACCATTGTTCACCCCCGGTGTAGGCAATGGGAGTGGGTAAGGACATGTTAGAAATGAATAAAAAAAAATTAGGTAAGGTATATTTAGTGGGAGGTGGTCCAGGGGATCCGCAGCTTATAACAGTTAAAGCAGTTAATTGCATAAGAAAAGCTGATGTAGTTATTTATGATTGTTTGATAGATAAAGAACTTTTAGACTATTCTAAAGTTGATGCTGAGCTAATTTTTGCTGGAAAGCATAATAAACTCCATGTCATTTCTCAAAATGAGATAAATAAATTAATTCTTAAAAAATCTAAAGAAGGAAAGAATGTAGTACGATTAAAGGGTGGTGATCCTTACTTGTTGGCAAGGGGTAGCGAAGAAGCCCTTTATTTAGCTAAATATAAAATACCTTTTGAAGTTATTCCAGGAGTATCTTCAGCTATGGCTGTGCCTAATTATGCAGGTATTCCTTTAACCCAAAGAGGAATAAGCTCTTTAGTAACTATAATTACCGGGCACGAAGATCCTTCAAAGAAAAATTCGGCTATAAATTGGAAAGCCTTAGCCCAGCAAAAAGGGACATTAGTAATATTAATGGGTGTGGAGAACTTATCTTTGATTATTGACAAGTTAATATCTTATGGAAAGGAAAAAAATACTCCTATAGCTGTTATTCGTTGGGGAACCACCTCAGAACAAAAGACAGTAGTAGGAACATTGCAAAATATCATAGATAAAGTGAAAGAAGAGAAAATTAAACCACCATGTGTTATAGTTATGGGGAAGGTGGTAAATCTTAGGAAAAAGTTAAACTGGAAAGAAGAAAAACCATTATTCGGAAAGAGAATATTGGTGACTAGGTCTCGGGAACAAGCAAGTAAATTTAGTGAACTGTTAAAGAATTATGGAGCAACTCCTATGGAGTATCCTTTGATAAAAATGATTCCTGTGGAAGGTTATGAGGACTTGGATAGTAAAATTAATAATTTATCAAAATATGATTGGGTTATTTTTACTAGTGTTTGTGGAGTTAAATATTTTTTAAGAAGATTGTTAAATTTAGGTAAAGATATTAGAGAGCTAAAAGGAATTAAAATTGCTGCCATAGGTCTAAAAACAGCCCAAGAGATTGTTAGGTATGGAATTTTGGTGGATTTGGTACCCGAGAAGTTTGTAGAAGAAGCTATAATTTCTTGTTTTAAAGATATCGACCTTAAAAATAAAAATATTCTTCTTCCTCGGGCTAAAAAAGCTCGAAGAATACTTGCAGAAGAATTGCAAAAAAGGGGAGCTTTTGTGGATGAAGTTGCTTGTTATGAAACTGTAAAAGAAAATGGCAATAAAGATGAGCTTAAACGCATGCTAAAGAAAAAAGAAATTGATATAATTACTTTTACCAGCTCCTCTACGGTAAAAAATTTCTTCCGGGATTTCAAGGAATGCAATCAAGGTAGTTTAAAAGTAGCTTGTATTGGACCTATAACTGCTAAAACTGCTCAAGATTTAAAGATAAGAGTTGATATGATAAGTCCAGTACATACTATAGAAGGGTTAGCAGAGGAAATAGCAAATAATTATGATAGGAATAACTAAGCTTTTAACAGGAGTGGCAGATTTATCTGATAAAATCAAGCAAGGAACTGCTAATACTTTAGCTTTTTCTAATATCTCTTCACCTATTATAGTGTGGAATGTTACTAACAAATGCAACCTTAATTGTATTCATTGTTATATTAAAGCTGAAAATAAAGAATATCAGGATGAACTTACTACTCAAGAAGCTAAAAATTTAATTAACAATTTAGCTGAAATAAATACTCCCGTGCTTTTATTTTCTGGAGGAGAACCTTTGTTACGAGAAGATATTTTTGAATTAGGTCTGTATGCAAAAAACAAAGGAATTAGAATTGTAATTTCTTCTAATGGAACTTTAATTAACAATAAGATGACGGAAAAGATAAAGGATATTGGTTTTCAATATGTAGGAGTAAGCATTGATGGAGTTAAAGACACTCATAATAAATTTAGAGGGCTAAATGATGGTTTTCAAAGAGCTATAAAAGGAATTCGAAGTTTAAAGAATGCTAACATAAAAACAGGAATTAGATTTACTGTAAATAAAAACAATTATAAAGAACTGCCAGAAGTAATTGATATAGCTTTAAAAGAAGGGATTGATCGTTTTTGTATGTATCATTTAGTTTATAGTGGTCGGGGAAGGGAGTTGTTAAATAGAGATATAAGCAATGAGCAAAGAGAAGAGTGTGTAAACTTCTTAATAAATAAAGCTTTGGAATTGGAAAAAACTAATTCTAAAATAGAAATCTTAACTACCGATAATCATGTTGATGGAATACAAATTTATAATTTTGTTAAAAAAAATAAAAGCAGATGCTTAGATGAAGTAATGTTATTACTTAAGATGCATGGAGGATGTTCTGCAGGTAAAAAGATAGCCAATATAGACTCTTTTGGCAATGTTCATCCTTGTCAGTTTTGGCCTGAAGTAAGTTTAGGGAATATAAAACAGCAAAAGTTTAGCCAAATTTGGAATAATAAAAATTGTTCATTGTTAAATATGTTGCGAGATAAAGAAAAGCATCTAAAAGGAAAATGCCAAGATTGTGATTACAATAATATTTGCGGAGGATGCCGTATTCGAGCTTATGTTAAGTATGGTGATTACTGGGCTGAAGATCCTGCTTGTTATTATAAAAATTAATATTATTAAATTCCTCTCTTCTATTTTGCCTTTACTTTTATTTAGCCTTCCATTTAAGCTTCAAATAATAAATAGTTCCAATTCTTAATAAAATCTCATTATTTAAAAGAATTCAGAAAAAGTAATCCTTTCTTAGAATTTGTAAGTTATTATGGATAGTCTGAGTTCGACATAAGAATATGTTCCTTTATTTTAAGCTTAGCCCAACTTTACCAGTTTTCCATCAAAAATAGGTAAAAAATGGCTTTTTTGGGAAT
>JASEGW010000182.1 GCA_030017825.1 bacterium
TGCTGAATAATTACGATTTATGTTTAGTTGGTATTACTAATTTATTGGTTAATTGAGTTTTGATATTTGCGTTATTAGATAAAAAGTAGAGACAACATTAAGATTAGCTATAATTTTATGCAAAGATATCTTGATATAGTTTAAGTTAATGTTTTTCTATGATTTCTTGTAAATTAATGTTTTATGTTTATTTTCCATGGCAATGTTTATATTTTTTGCCACTTCCGCAGTAGCAGGGATCATTTCGCCCGATTTTCTTGGTTTTAAAGGTTTCTTTGGACTCTAATGATGCTTTTCTTGAATGCTCTTGAGAAGCTGTAACAGCAATTTCTACTTTAAAAATATACTCAATAATTTCTTCTTTAATTTTAGAAATTAATTCTGAGAACATTTTATATGCTTCACTTTTGTATTCTATCAAGGGATCTTTCTGACCATAAGCTCGTAAGCCTATACCCTCTTTAAGACAATCCATGCTATAAAGATGATCTTTCCAATAAGAATCAACTACTTGGAGCATAATCATTCTCTCCATACGATCTATTAATTCCATGCCTACATTTTCTCTCTTTTTTTTGTAAAAGTTAATCATAAAACTCAATATTTCTTCTTTTAAACTCTGAGTTTCATGGGTATATTTAAGATCTTGAGCATGTAAACCAGTAATTTGTGATATCTTTTCTTTTAGTTTTGCAATATCCCAATCATCAGGATATATTTCTGGATTGCAGTATAAGCTTATTAAATTGTCTGTATATTCTTCTATAATTTCTTGGAGATGTTCACACAGGTTTTTTTCTTCTAAAATAGTATCTCTTTCATTATAGATTATCTTTCTTTGTTCATTCATAACATCATCATATTCTATCAGTCTTTTTCTAATATCAAAATTATAACTTTCGACTTGTTTTTGAGCTCTTTCGATAGCTTTGGAAATTAAAGTATGTTCTATGGGTTGATCTTCAGGAATACTTAGTCTTTCCATAATACTTGAAATACGATCACTTCCAAAAAGACGCATAAGATCATCTCCTAAAGAAAGGTAAAAACGAGATGAGCCTGGATCTCCTTGTCTTCCGGAGCGTCCTCGAAGTTGATTGTCAATTCTACGAGACTCATGCCTTTCCGTACCAATAATATGTAAACCTCCCAAATCTACTACCCCATTTTCTAAAACAATATCTGTGCCTCTCCCGGCCATATTGGTGGCAATAGTAATTGCTTTTTTTTGTCCAGCCAAAGCAATAATTTGGGCCTCTTTTTCATGGTATTTAGCATTTAAAACATTGTGAGGAATGTTCTTTTTATTTAAGATTTTACTAAGCCTTTCTGATTTTTCCACAGAGACTGTTCCCACTAAAACTGGTTGACTATTTTTGTACAGCTTTTCAATTTCACTAGCAATTGCTTTAAATTTTTCATTTTCTGTTTTATAGATAACATCAGGAAAATCTTTTCGAATCATAGGTTCGTTGGTAGGTATTACAATTACCTCCAGATTATAAATTTTATCAAATTCTTCTGCTTCGGTATCCGCAGTACCAGTCATACCAGCTAATTTTTCATAAAGCCTAAAATAATTTTGAAAAGTGATGGTAGCCAAGGTTTGATTTTCTTTGGCAATCTTAACCATTTCTTTGGCTTCCAAAGCTTGATGTAAGCCTTCACTATAACGTCTTCCTGGCATAAGTCGTCCTGTAAATTCATCTACTATAATTACTTCACCATCTTTTATAATATAATCCACATCTTTTTTAAATAAATAATGAGCTTTAAGAGCTTGTATTATATGATGAACAATATCCATATTTTTAGGACTAAATAAATTGCCTACCCCTAACAATCTTTCAGCGTTTCTTGCGCCATCTTCTGTTAAAGATGCGTTTTTAGCTTTTTCATCAATCTGAAAATCTACATTTTGTTTGAGTTTAGGAATGAGACGATTAATCTTATAGTATTTATCTGTTGACTCTTCAGTTGGACCAGAAATAATCAAAGGTGTACGAGCTTCATCTATTAAAATGCTATCTACCTCATCAACAATAGCAAAAAAATGTTCTCTTTGAACTTTTAATTCCACATTGGCCACCATATTATCTCGCAAATAATCAAATCCAAACTCATTATTAGTTCCGTAAGTAACATCACAATTATAAGCAAATTTCCGTTCTTCATAATCCATATCATGCTGAATAATGCCTACCTTGAGGCCTAAGAATTCATAAATAGGTCCCATCCAATGAGCATCACGACGAGCCAAATAATCATTAACCGTTACCACATGAGTTCCTTTTTCTAAAAGAGCATTTAAATATATGGGTAAAGTAGCTACTAATGTTTTTCCCTCCCCTGTTTTCATTTCAGCTATTTTCCCTTCATGAAGAACAATGCCTCCTATAAGCTGGACATCAAAATGACGCATAGAAATGGTTCTTTTAGCTGCTTCTCTCACTATAGCAAAAGCTTCTGGCAAAATATCATCAAAAGTAGATCCATTTTTTAGCCTTTCTTTAAACTCTATAGTTTTATCTCTTAAACTTTGGTCAGATAATCTTAAGAATTCATTTTCTAAATTGTTGATTTGTTCTACTACGGGAAAAAGTTTTTTTAAGTCTCTTTCTTGCTTGGTTCCAAATATTGCCCTAAGAATTAATTCCAGCATTTTCTTGCTCCAAATATAATAATCTTTTTTTCCATAATAAGCCGCTCGAGAAACCACCCATCCACCCATTTTCTTTAATTATCCGATGGCAAGGTATAATAACAGGTAAAGGATTTCTATGTAAAGCTTGCCCAACAGCTCTATATGCGTTAGGATTTCCTATATAATTGGCAATCCATTTATAACTCTTAGTTTCACCGTAAGGAATATTTAAAGTTGCCAATAAAACTTTTTTTTGAAAATAGGTAGTTTCAGATAAATCTAATCTATAATTTTTAAAATTTATGTCTTTTTTTTTAAAATAGCACTTAAGGTCTTTTTCTAATTTTGGGTATGATTTTTCAATTAAATTTTGGTCATTCTTTTTGAAATCTGATATTTCTTTAAGGAAAAATAATGATTTCAATCCTATAGAAGAATAATAAATAAAAATATTTTCATCTAAAACATTTATTTTAGTATAATAGACTTACTGCGAAATAAATCAGTTATTTTACAAAAATGCTATAATTC
>JASEGW010000183.1 GCA_030017825.1 bacterium
TACCTTTAATTTGTTTCTATTATTTTTATTCCCTATAACGTGGAGTTCAGTGGTGAGCGAGCGTCTTTTTGCGAGCGAATCCACTGCAACGACAGGTTAGTTCGCTATCATCTTTCAAAATCAAGCATTGTGTCTCCAGAATTAGATTTTCCTTATGGATATCACCTAATTTTTTGCTCACTTTTTTATTTATTTTTCTTCATTATAAACAAATATTTAAATCCTCTTAAATAAAAATTAAATTGTCTTGCTCTGTTGTGCCATATACCTGTATTTGATGTTTGGTTGTGTCGGGTTACACAAATAGTGTCAATCGTTTCAAAAAATTTTTCTAATCGCTGATAAAGCAAAAAACCAGTTGGGGTAAATTTCTTTTTTATCCATTGATCGCCAATTAGCCACGCCATCGCTTTGTTTGGTTTTAAGATTCTATGAATTTCTTTAGCAACTTTTTCTAATTCCTCAAAAAATTCTATTTTTTCACAAGAGATTTTTCCAATACATTTACTATTATCTGAATAATTAATATTATCTGAATATGGTGAATCAATGAAAACAAAATCAACACTATCATTATCAAGAGGAATATGTCTTGCGTCATTCCTTATTACATCTGGTCGCACAACATTTATATCATAACCAATGACTTTTCGTTTTAGCTCTATTGCAACATCAATTGTAGTTCCACTACCACACATGGGATCTACAACCAAATCATTTTCTTTTGTGTATCGTTGCAATAAATTCCAAATAACAAAAGCGGGGGTTACTCCATTATATTTATTGTTACCATGTGGTTTTTCTCCATAATTTTGAGTAGGAAAATCCCATAGTGTAGTAGATTCAAGAATTAATTCTTTTTTATTTTTTTCCATTTATCAACTTCTTTAAGTCGTCAATGAATTTGTCAAACATTTTAACTTTGTTGCTTTCATCAATATTCGTTTCACTTAGCACATAGCTACCATCTAAATCTACTTCAATTATTGCTCTACCTTTCTTTGCAGGTCTTCTTACTGTTAATGTACCATCTTCATCAGGTGTCACAAAATAAACTTTTATATGTTTTGTAACTTCGTTAGAAGCAAGTTTTATTTTCCAATAGCCAGTTTGGGCAATTCTTTCTCGCAAAGTTACCTTACTTGAAAGCACTGCGATAACTTTACTTGTCATTGGATCATAGATGATAATGTCTACATCTGGAAGATGAGAACCAAATTCTCCATAATCAATAAGCAAATTTCTTTTTACTAAACTCATCTCTTTTGGAAGATTTTCTCCTTTAGTTCTTTCAAGAGAATTGCCATTTACTACCTCAAGTTCCAAACTTCTAACTTCATCAGTAATTATATATTCAATCAGTTTCTCAAGATTTTTCCCCTTAAATGCTCTCCAAGATTGTTCGTGGTCAGTTCCATTAAAATCTTTTTCATGTTGTGCTTTTGCTTCTGCCAAAAGGTTTGAAATATAACGATATGCTTCATTGCCATACCTTTCTTTTTTTACGTCATACAATCTGATGAGATCCTTTATATTCATATTTTCTCCATTATTAAAATATATTCGGTTGGATATGCTAATTTTAGATTTTTGTCATTTACTTTTACAAATTGTCCCGTTTTAGTGTCTCGTGTTGATGGCAGCATTTTAGATGGAATTTCCCTGTGAATAACATTATAAGTCTTGAAACCAATGTTTTTGAATTGTTCTTGAAAAACTTCAGCATTCATAATTTCTACACCTTGAAATTGAGTGTTTCCAATAACAATGCAAGCTTTACCACCTTTTTTCAAAGTTCTTTTCATTTCAATAAAACTTTCTATCATATCAGCAAAGTAGTTTCTTACTTCTCTTCCTTTTTTATTTTCGCCAAGTTGTGTTACAATCTTTTCTGCTAAAGAACTATTTAGTTCAATTTTATTTTTGCTTTTATAAGCACTACCAATAAATTTTTTTCTAAATTCTGCCAATTCTCTTAAATAACCAAACCATAAAGATGGCAACTGATGCAAGTCGGCGTATTCATAGGAAGTTACATAAGGTGGACTGGTTACAATTAAAGATGCTTTATTGTCATCACAAGGCAACTTACGAGAATCGTTACATTCCACTATCCTATATTTATCAATATGTTGTTTAATTTCATAATTCAAAATTCTCTCAAAATCAGAATGCTTTTTAATCATTTTTTTCGATTGATTAATAAATATAGTTAACGGATCAACTAATTTTTTGTTTTGGTCCCTTGTTGGCTTAACACTTTTTTGCAACCAGATTGAGCAAGATTTTAAAATTTGAGCAAAACCAATTAGAAAAAAATTCCTAATATTATCCTCTTTGATTTCTAATATTCTCGCAAAAATAATTAATAACTTCTCTTTTTGTTTAGGTAAAAACCAGTAGGCAATTCTATCGTTTTCAGGTACTAATTTATTTGCTTTTTCTAGAAAACGATCATAATTACCATTTAATCTATCCTGTAAACTAAATTCTATATTGTTAAATTCTTGAGAAATATTGGCTATATCAATAGTTGTTGTTTTAACTTTTGCAACTAAATATGCAATCTCATTTATATCGGTTCCAATTCCTATTCTATTATTAATAATTGCCTCAACTACTGTTGTACCGCTTCCCATAAAGGGATCGATAATTATATCCCCTTCTTTACTGTATTCATTAATCAATCTTGAAGCAAGCTGTGGAATAAATTTTGCTGGATAAGTATAATAACCATGCGTAATATACGAAGTATCTTTTATTGTTTTATCAGCAAAAGACCAAGAATAATCAATAGGAATGTTTTGAAGTTTATTTTTTAAATTTATCATATATCAGATGCCCATCCGTTTTTTGTCAGATTTGTTTTCGCATAGTTTGATATGCTCACTTTATTCATGCTTGTCGGGTTATATTCTCCCAACTCAAACACACTTGCTCTATCTTTTTGTTCTGGCTCCTAACGGCATAATTCACTTGCGATGCCTTGCATCGTCAAGTGCAATGCCTTGTTAGGTGATTGTCTTTATTCGTTTCCTTGTGCAAACAAGTCAAATATTTGTGCAACTGCCTTCCCATTTTTTTGTTGTATAAAGTCCAATCGGTATTTATCTTTAATTTCCCCATTGTTA
>JASEGW010000184.1 GCA_030017825.1 bacterium
AAAATTAGTATTTCTTCGCACTAAGGAAATATGTTGTTACATTGAACATTGCTGAGCAATTACTTATATTTTAACTCATTCCCATAAGAAGAGCAACTGTTTTTTCGCCTAAAAAAATGCTTGAAAACCACAGATCATATAAGGTCTAAAAGTTGAGATGTTTAATGAATTTGGAGTTGAAGAGTTTTGTTTCAATTTCAAGATTTGGATTTAGCATTTTGGTATAAGTAAATATAATTTAGAAATAATTCCTGTTGCAAAAGCAAAGAAAGATAGTTATAATTTTATTATGATTAAGGTTGAAAATGCTCAAAATATCATTTTAGAAAATATTGAAACCTTGGAAGCAGAAAAAGTAGACCTCCTCAAAGCTTTGAGCAAGGTGTTAGCTGAAGATATACACAGCGATATAAACATACCCCCATTTGACAATTCTGCTATGGATGGTTTTGCATTAAAATCATCTGATACCAAAGGAGCTAGTCAGCAAAACCCTATAATCTTAAAAATAATTGAAAACTTACCAGCTGGCAAAACACCTAAAAATACTATTCATAAAGGAGAAGCTACGAGAATTATGACTGGTGCCCCCATGCCTTTGGGTGGTGATGGAGTAATTATGGTAGAGTATACCGAATCTACTAACAACGAAGTAAAAATATATAAAGCAGTATCTTCAGGAAAAAATATACGCTTAGCAGGTGAAGATGTTAAAAAAAAGGAGTTGGTTTTAAAAAAAGGAAGCTTGATTACTCCTGCCAAAATAGGTATGTTGGCTTCTGTAGGAAAAGAGATGGTTAAAGTAATTAGAACACCAAAAATTGCTATCTTAACCACTGGTGATGAATTAGTTGAACTTGGAGAAAAAGTTACTCCAGGAAAAATTAGAAATTCTAATACCTACACTTTAATTTCTCAAATCACAAAACTTGGAGCCATACCTGTTAATATAGGAATTGCTTGCGATAATATAGAAGAGATAAGAAACAAAATTCGCTCTGGAATTCAATACGATATGCTAATTACTTCGGGAGGTATCTCTGTTGGTGACTATGATTTAATTCAAGATATACTGAAGGAAGCAGGTCTTAATCTTAAATTCTGGAAAGTAAGAGTAAAACCTGGGAAACCAATTTTATTTGGGTTATTAAACAATAAACCTGTCTTTAGTCTACCAGGATATCCTGTATCTTCCATGATAGCCTTTGAACTATTTGTAAGACCTGCTATTTTAAAAATGCTAGGCAGGAAAGATATATTTAGAAAAACAATTTTAGCCACATTAACTAATTCTATTGACAAAAAAACTGATCGACGCCAGTGTTTAATGGGAATTTTAAAAGAAGTTAAAGGCGGATATGAGGTTTCTTCTACTCTCCCTCAAGAAGCAGGAATGCTAAAATCTATGACTTTAGCAAATTGTTTAATACTTGCTCCCCAAGAATGTGCTCACATACATCACGGAACTTTGGTAAAAGTTATTCTGCTTAATGATAAAGAATGATTATATGCTTATTTCAACCTTATCGATTAGTCTCTTTGCTATTTTTGTAAAATCTTCTTTTGATAAACCTTCTATCTCTTCCAGCTCGTATATTCTTATCCTTTGTAGAATTAGAGTAAAACTTGGAATATTTATATTGTTCCATTAACATCTCACCAACAACTTTTAAAATTGCTACAAGTGGAACAGCAAAAAGTACCCCAAAAACACCAAATAATCTTCCAAATATCATAATTGATATTATTATTAATATTGGATTAATGCCCATTCTTTCTCCAATAACTTTTGGGGTGATTAGTATACCTTCAGCAAATTGACCCATTAGAAATATACTTATTACTCCTAAAAGATGAAATATATTTTGAAATTCTATTAAAGATAAAATAATTGCTGGAATCATACCCATGAATAATCCAAAATAAGGAATAAGATTAGAAAAACCCCCTATTAACCCTATCAAAAGAGCTGAGTTTACTCCTAAAATAGCTAAACCACTTGTATATATAAAAACCAATATCAAACATACTATGAGCTGGCCTCTAAAAAAAATCTTTAAATTAGAATCAATCTTTGTAGAAATATTTATTAGGTTATTCTTATACTTATAAGGAGTAACTGCAAGTATCCATTTTTTAATTTTATCAAAATCTTTAAGAAGATATATAGTAACAACCCCAAAAATAATAAAATTTAAAATATACGACAGAAGACTTATTGTATTTAAAAACAACCCTTTCAATAATTCTATACCCATAATTGGTATATCTTGAGCAATCCCAGATAAACCATCTTTTGTTCTTTTTGTTAATTCATTAAATATACTTTGAATTTCCTCTGGGATTTTTATGCTTTCTAACTTAGTAAATAATGTAATAACGTAATTTTGAAATTCCGGTAGTTTATTTGCTAAGTAAGTTAATTCAGAAATAGCTCGAGGCAATATATATAGAATAATACTGCAAATAATTAATATAAAAAGACAAAGAGTTAAAAATACTCCAACTGCTCGTGATATTTTCATTTTCTCCAAGACATCAATAAAGGGACTAAATATATAGGCAACAATAAAAGCTAATAATAATGAACATAAAATATCAGATATTTTTATACATACAAGAAAAGTAACAATTAAAACAGCTACTATTATACTTACTTTGATCCAAGAATTTTTCTTTACTTCTTCAGTCATATTCTTACCACCATTATTTTTCGAAAATTTAGATGTCAACTCACAGTCATTGGCTTTATGATAGTTACATCTTCTGCTACAGAATAATAAGCAAATTTGTAAGATTTACTACTGTCTTTATTTTCCTAACATTAGTTGACGCTAATATCTGCTAGCTAAACACTTACAACATTAAAAAGTGCTAAAAGATAGAAAATATCTTTTATCTTCCCCTAAGAAATAACTTGCACTATTTTAATCTCAAAAAAAATTTAACGATTGAGTTCAGCCGCAAAAACCGCAGATTTTTGTCATTGGGAACCGATCATATTTTTGAAAACCAGTATTTCTCCAAAATTCTTGGGCTTTACGGTTCTTTCTTTCAACTTCTGTATGGATAGATGATATTCCCATAGAATATAGTTTCTTTTCAACAAATTGCATAGTTTTATG
>JASEGW010000185.1:0-2020 GCA_030017825.1 bacterium
CAGGCATCTATAAGCTTTTTTGTATCTATTGCTGTTATTTCGCAGTAAGTCTATTTAATGACTCAATAACACCAAGCTCTGTATCTAGATTCCGTTTGTAATATCCATTACGGTAGCCTGTTCTCTCTTTCTTTCATACTTTCTTGCTCTAAGGTATTGGTTAATCTCCTCTTCTATACAGCCTTCTAAGAGTCTTTTGAGCACCAGTTGAGCTTCTTCCTTTAAATCTCCCCAAAGTGTCTTTTCGTCCTTGACTTCTTCCCATAAATCTGCTATACTGATTTTGGTTAGTGGTTTCAGTACTGACATGGGTGTATCCCTCCTTTCTAAAAATTTTTCTATATTATGGAGGATACACCCTCTTTTTTATTTAGTCGATAAAATTTACACAATTTATTTTACACTACCAAAATTGACAAATTAAGATTTTTATGGTATATTTAAATAGAACTTTTATATATAAATAACTTGGATATATTAAAAAATTAAGAAATTAAATAAAAATAGTAATATAGTTTATCGTAAAGGGTCAATAACTCTTTTTACAATAAGCTTTTTATTTTAGGTGAGCAGTAAATTAATAATTTTCTAGAGGTGAAATGGAATGGATTCTATTGCAAATATTAATGGATATAGTATGCTACCTCAAATGCAACCAACATCTAAAGTAGAAAAAAACGAAGAAAAAAAACAAGTTGACTTAGAATCAGACAAGAATGCAGAAAAAGATAAAAAATTAAAGGTAGATGATGCTTCTAATAGATCTCTAATTCAAAATGAGGTCCTTTTAGGCGTTGGAACCCAAATGCTTAAAGAAGCCATGAATGTAGAGGGAAATGCTGTACTTTCTCTTTTGCAATCAATGGGCTTAGGAGCAAATGTAGATATTAAAGCATAAAAAACTAATTACTCCATTTAAACTAAAATATCAAGTCAGGTTTTAGTGACATTAAGAAACTATAGACTAAATAAAGTTAGAATAGCAAATTACAAAAGCAAACAATTGCCTCTTTGCCTAAAATAGAGATGAGGTTTTGGTATGAAAAATAAATCTTTTAGTCTAATAATACTAATTTTTTTATTGTTAGGACTTATTATTTTTCTAATTCTAATGAAAAACCAACCTCCAAGAATAATTAGTCTCACTGCAGATCCTTCCATAGTTTCAATGGGAGAAAGCTCTACTATTACCTGCATTGCTTCTGACCCTGAGGGAGATACTTTAAATTATACTTGGACAAAATCCGAGGGCACTATTTCTGGTAAAGGTTCTCAAGTAATCTGGAATAGCCCCTCTGTATCAGGAACATATATAGTAACTTGTACTGTAATTGATAAAAAAGGTGGAACATATTCGACAAATATAAAGTTAGTAGTAAACCAACCTCCAAGAATAATTAGTCTCACTGCAGATCCTTCCATAGTTTCAATGGGAGAAAGCTCTACTATTACCTGCATTGCTTCTGACCCTGAGGGAGATACTTTAAATTATACTTGGACAAAATCCGAGGGTACTATTTCTGGTAAAGGTTCTCAAGTAATCTGGAATAGCCCTTATGATATAGGAAAGTATACGATAACTTGCACTGTTTATGATAATAAAAATACTGCAGATTCAAAAAAGAAATTTATTACCTCTGCTAAAGTAGTTGTCCAAGTTAAAAAGAAATATTATGGTCCTAGTACTGTAGTACCATTTGATGACCTCTACAGATCTGATAGAGAAATTTTTCCAAGAGAATTGATTATTACTGACGGTAGGTTTAAGTACCCTTGTGGAATAGTTGTTAGTTCATCCGACCATGTTTATGTAGCTGATACCTATAACCATCGTATTCAAAAATTTGATGCAAAAGGAAAATTTATTACAAAATGGGGAACCGAAGGAACCAAAGATGGCCAATTTATTAACCCCTACGGATTAGCTATTGACGCATCCGGCAATGTCTATGTAGCTGATTATGGTAACCATCGTATTCAAAAATTTGATGCAAAAGGAAAATTTATTACAAAATGGGGA
>JASEGW010000185.1:2116-3105 GCA_030017825.1 bacterium
GGGAACCGAAGGAACCAAAGATGGCCAGCTCAGATATCCCAGAGGATTAGCTATTGATTCATTTGGTAATATTTATGTGGCAGATTATGGTAATCATCGCATTCAAGAGTTTAATAAACATGGAAAATTTCAAGCTACATGGGGAGACCAAGGAGGTAGAGATGGCCAATTCTATAGTCCTCTTGGGATAGCCATTGACTCCTATAACAATATTTATGTACCAAGCTACACCCACATTCAAAAGTTTGATACTAAAGGAAATTTACTAGAAAAATGGGGTAATTGGGGTTCTAAAAACATGCAATTTGATGATCCTAAAGGAATAGCTGTTGATTCACACGGTAATATCTATGTAACTGATGAATATAACCATCGTATTCAAAAATTTAGTGAAGAAGGATATTTTATAACTTCATGGGGAACTTATGGAGATGCATATGGTAAATTCAAACACCCTTATGGAATAGCTGTTGATTCGTCTAATAATATTTATGTAGCCGATGAATACAACCATCGTATTCAAAAATTTAACGAAAAAGGAATTTTTGAAACAGAGTGGGGAAGTTTTATAGATATGTATAGCGAACATATGCTCACTCATAATGTAAATACTGATTCACACAGTATTACTTATGCAGTGGATAAGGATAAATGGAATCATTTTGCGAATAAACATAATATAAGGCAAATTCTCCATAATATATTGGAAGATCAGGAAACTATAGATTCCCATGCAAAAAAAAACATGCCTTATTAATTCTATTAAGCAATATATAACTACAATTGAAGAAAAAAAATGCTTTATCAATCTACTTAATAGATATTTAAGTACAGAAAAGGAAAAGGAAAACTTAGCTAATTTTGTTAATAGATATTTAGTCACAAAATAAAGAATGAATAATTAACAGTTTTTGAGATTGTATTATATAGCAGGTATTAACGCCAATATCAAAACTCAATTAACCAATAAAACTAACAATACCAACTAA
>JASEGW010000186.1 GCA_030017825.1 bacterium
AAAACTTGACCTCTTGGGATTATTAAACTTATTTGTATTTAGTGGTAAAGATGGGATAAGAAAGAACCGATAAATCAGTAGAGGAAAGTAGAGAATAAAAGCTGAGGGATAATTAAATAGCGAAGACTGGATTTATGTTGATGCAAATAACTCTTAGATTAGAATTATAGCCATAAGAAAATTTTAATTTATATTACTTACTTTTAGTAATACATCTTGAGCATTGCTTAAGTATTTTGCTTTCCAGTACAAATCAGAAGTTTTATTTGAAGCTTCTTTATAATTCTTAATTACCTCTCGAACCATTTTTTCAGCATCTTTATCACGCTGTAATTCTAATAAACAACCAACTGCTAAAGACAAATATTTTGCTTCTTCCTCAGGCTCAACAATAGCTTTAGAAGCATCAACATAATATCCTAAGGCTTCACTTATTTTTCCAATGCTTTTATAGCTATCTCCAATATTTTTAAGACTTTTTGCTCTTAAATCAGCATCTTCAATATTTTTAATATTACTTAAATAGTGTTTAGTAATCTCTTTGCAAATTTCCTCTGCTTCCCGAGCTTTATTCATCTTTACTAAACACCCCGAAGACAATTGAAGGTCTTCTACTTTACGAATAGGATCATTAGCACTTTTTGAAGCTTGAATATAAAAAGTAGCTGCATCACTATAGAGTTTATAAGCTTCATCTATACGACCATTGCTTTCAAGGTATTCAGCTACATCAAAAATATATTTTGCTTTCCAATAGGCACCACTCACTTTTTCAATGGCGTTAAAATAATATTTGACAATTGTTTCGCTTGTTTTTTGATAATCTTCTACTTTTCCTAATTTTTTTAAACAATCAGCTGCCAATTTATAATAATTTGCTTTCCAATAATAATCATTAGTAGTTTCAGCAGTTTCTACAAAATAAGCAATAGCTCCTTCGCTTAATTCATCAGCCTCCTTACGACGATTTAAAAGAAGTAAGCATTCAGCAGCTTTCCATTGATATTTTGCCTTCCAATATGTTTCAGATGTCTTGTTACAAGCATTAAGATAAATTTTCAATGCTTTTTCTAGTAAGTCTTCCACATCTTCTTTTTTTCTAATTTGAATTAGGCATTCCCTAGCTTGCAAAATTAATTTTGCTTTCTCGTCATCATTATCAGAAATCTCAGAAGCCTTAATTAGATACTTAGCAGCAGATTCATATTTACCTATTCTTTCTAAACAAGTTGCAATATCTATATAATATATTGATTTCCAGTAAATATCTGTTGTCTTGGAAACAGCTTTAAGATAATAATCTACACTTCTATTACCTAATCGAATAGCTTCTGCTTTTTTCCCTATGCTTTTATTAGATTCTTTAGATTCTTCCTCTTCCTTTTCTGCTTCTTCTTTGGATTTAGAAGTTTTTTTTGCTATAGAAATTAAGCTTATTTTTTGCTTTAATTCATCTAAATTTATTCTGTTTTTATTTTTAGTTTTTAATTCAACTTCTTCTTTTATATCTTCTTCTAAAATATCCTCTTCTCTTTCTTCTTCAGCTTTTTCTTCAAAATAGATTTCTTCCTTTTTTTTTAAACTCTCTTTATCATCAACACTCTCTTCTTTTATTCCTTCCTCCATATCGAAATCCACTTTTTCTATAGTCTCGTCAAAGATATTTTCTTCTTCTAAAGGTGCTTCTTTTATCGTTTTTCCTTCTGTTATTTTTCTTACAAAACTATTAAATATAGGATGAAACACTGTTAATAAATCATTTTCTTTTCTTAAATATCCATTTTTACGTAAAGTTTGAATTATTTCTTTAAATTCCTCATCATTCATATTGATGTCTGGAAATTCTTTCAATACAATTTCATTCAAGCCTCTATCAGAAGGAGCAATTTTTTCTATTATCATCTTTTGTTCATCACTAAGTAGATTATATAAATACCCATTACACTCTTCTCTGCTTGTTATGCTTCCAAAGTTTTCATCCATATACATTTCATCTACGCTTTTTTTCATTCCTATAATTTTAAATATTACATAACATATAATACTCATATAGTATGGATAATACCCTGATAAAACAAAAATTCTATTCATAGCATCTTCACTGACTTCAATGTTTTCTCGCTTGAAACGTCGAATAACATAAGCTCTAGCTTCTTCTTCGCTAAATGGCGATAGTTCAATACACTGCATTGGTTTATTTTTAGAAATAGAATTAAATTTTTCTTTTTGAGTAGCAAGAAGGCTCTTGTTATTAATGAATAATACATATTTTGCCTTACTAAAACTTGTCCATAACATATTCTTCATAAGAGAAATTACTTGTTTGTTTGAATCTATTAAATGAATATCATCTACAAAAACAATCACATTTTGATCTAATTTGTCATTAACTATATCTAAATACTGCTTGAAACTTGAAATATGAACAGTACTTTCTTCTATTTCTCTTCCTATATATCTTCCTACTTGATAAAACTTTTCTTTAAAGCCTTGCCTAAAATAATTCCACCACCAAATGGTATTCTCAATAAAATATCTGGTAACAGTAAATCTCTTCTTTTGAGTCTTTTGTAGTGGAATTAGAGGATCTATGGTTTCGTAAAATCTTTTAGCAAAACTTTGTACAGATTCTTTTTCATACACTTTTATTTTACAGGAAACTAAGTTATTTTGATGGCAATATTCTTCCATTAAATTCAAGAAAGAAGACTTTCCTATTCCATCTTCCCCCAAGACTAATAGATTTGAACTATAAATATATTTTTCAAATACATTCAAACATTGTTTGCGCCCTACAAATTCTTCCAAATTCACTATAGGTCCTAAAGTTATTCTGCCCAATGGCTACCTCCTGTTAATTATGATATTTTCCGAATAACTTAAGCTACATCCTCTTTAACAACCGTTTGTATTGATAGATACACATCGCACCAAGTCGCAAACCGCCAGTATTTTTTATCCACCATCTTTCATCTAATATCTATTATCTGCTATCTATAATCTACTATTTTTATTCTACAGATTAGACCATAAGTTGTTAACTGTCAATTAAGTACTTAAGCATAAGTTTTTCGGTATTTGATCTGGATATTTTAAATCCGAAA
>JASEGW010000187.1 GCA_030017825.1 bacterium
CATTGCAGGCATCTATAAGCTTTTTTGTATCTATTGCTGTTATTTCGCAGTAAGTATAATATCTTTACATAATTTTAGTAGCATAGTATAATCTGAGTATAAAAAATGCAAGGTTAATTTAATAAAAAATGAAAGATAGAAAAAGTTAATGATTAAGAAATATAATATAATTAGATTGAGAGAAAATTATAAAGAAGAGATATATGATGAAGTAATAAATGAAAAACCTTTAACTATATTTTTAAATGAAAAGGAGATTGTGACATTGCTTGCTACTCCTGATAGCTTAGAAGAATTAGCCATAGGATTTATGTATTCTGAAGGATTTTTGAAGAGAAGAGAAGATTTAGTTTCATGTAAATTGGATGAGGAAAAAGGGATAATACATATTCAACAAAAAAGAAGCTCGATATCAGAGAAATTGTTTTCTAAAAGAACTATTACTTCTGGTTGCGGCAAGGGAACCGTATTCTATAGTGTCATAGATTCCTTAGGAACCAAAGAGATAGAGTCAAATTTAAGCATTACTCCTTCTTTGGTTTATAAGTTAACGAAAGAAATGCAAAAGCATGCGCATCTTTTTAAAAATACTGGAGGAGCACATACCTGTGCTATTGCCAATAAGAGTGGGATTATTTATTGCAGGGAAGATATTGGAAGACATAATGCTATTGACAAAATATTAGGAAAGTGTTTTTTGGAAGACATTTCTTTGGAAGATAAAATACTAATTTCCAGTGGTAGAATTTCCTCAGAAATTACCATTAAAGCTGCTAAACGTAGTATTCCCATAATAATTTCTAGAGCTGCACCTACTAGTTTATCTATTGAGGTTGCAAAAAAGTTAAAAATTACCCTTATAGGTTTTGTAAGGGGAGATAGGATGAATATATATAGCGAACCTCAAAGAATAGAATATAATTTGTAATAACTATTTATTTAGGCTAACTTTATCTTCTGGATTATAAGGAACTTTTAGAAATATAACCTTAATATTAGCGTTGGTATCATTGGTAAGATTGTGGGGTTCTTTAGGATCAATCTTAAAGGCATCTCCACTATTAGTTCTATGGTCATTATTGTTAATGGTCATTATAGGAGTTCCCTCTACAATATAGAAAGTTTCTTCAGTTTCGTTATGGAGATGAGCTCCTAAATCTTGACCAGGTTTCAAAACAATAATGCCCCATTCCATATAAGGACCTCGAAACATATACTTTGGACCATGATCTTTAAACCTAAATTCCTGGTTATTTTCGTTTATCCTTTCCATAATCACCTCCAATAGCTATTAACTGAGACTTTAATATGTTAGCAAAATTAAATTATAACATATGCTGTCAAGAAAAAAAAGAATAAATAAAGAGTAGAATGAAATAGATTTACATAAAATTTTCAAGTGATATTATTGACAAAATAGGGAAGATATGAAAAAATAGTAGTGCAAATATGAAAAATAATCAACACCATGTCGAAATATTATGCTATGGAAAAAGACATAGACCAGAAAACATAAGGATAATTTAATGACAAAAGAACAAGAACGAGCAGAATTGCACCGTGCCATCTGGCAGATCGCCAATGATCTGCGCGGCAGCGTGGACGGCTGGGACTTCAAACAATATGTTTTAGGGATGCTTTTTTATCGATTCATCAGCGAAAATCTCACCAGCTACATCAATGAAGACGAGCGGCGCGGCGACGATAAAAATTTTGACTACGCCAAACTTTCAGATCAAGAAGCGGAGTTTGGTCGTGCCGAGATAGTAATATACAAAGGGTTCTATATTTTACCAAGCGAGCTTTTTGTCAATGTCCGCTCGAAAGCACGCCATGATGCCAACCTCAACGAAACGCTGTCCGCGGTATTCCGCAACATTGAAAATTCGGCAAAAGGTTCGGACAGCGAGGATGACCTCAAAGGTTTGTTTGATGATCTTGATGTGAATTCCAATAAGCTCGGTAATACGGTTGAAAAAAGAAACCAAAAGTTAGTGAAGCTTTTGGAGGCAATCGGCGACCTGCGGCTGGGCAATTATTACGACAACACGATCGATGCCTTTGGCGATGCCTATGAGTTTCTGATGACCATGTACGCTTCCAACGCGGGCAAGTCTGGAGGAGAATTTTTTACCCCGCAGGAAGTGAGCGAACTGCTGGCCTGCCTGGCGACCGTTGGGAAAAAAGAAGTTAATAAGGTATATGACCCGGCTTGCGGCTCTGGTTCGCTTCTTTTGAAGTTTGCCAAGATTCTCGGCAAGGAAAATGTAAGAATAGGTTTCTTTGGGCAGGAGATCAACCTTACCACCTACAACCTTTGCCGTATCAATATGTTTTTGCACGACATCAACTACAATCACTTTGATGTTGCCCACGGTGATACACTTACCGACCCAAAGCACTGGGATGATGAGCCATTCGACGCCATCGTTTCCAATCCGCCGTACTCCATCAAGTGGGAAGGCGACAGCAATTCGCTTCTTATAAACGACCCACGTTTTTCACCGGCAGGGGTATTAGCACCCAAGAGCAAGGCTGATCTTGCCTTTACCATGCACATGCTCTCCTGGCTTTCCACCAGCGGCACAGCAGCTATAGTTGAATTTCCGGGAGTGCTCTATCGCGGCGGAGCGGAGCAGAAGATTCGTAAGTATCTGGTAGATAACAATTACATTGATACCGTGATTCAGCTTCCACCTGATCTTTTCTTCGGCACAACCATTGCTACCTGCATTATCGTGCTTAAAAAAAGCAAGAAGGACAACAAAACCCTCTTTATTGACGCGTCAGCCGAATTTGTGCGCGGCGGAAATAAAAACAAACTGAGCGAAGAAAACCGCGCCAGGATACTGAAGGCGTTTATCCAACGCGTGGACATTGAGCATTTTGCCAGACTGGTGGACAACAAAATCATTGAAGAAAACGACTACAACACCGCGGTATCTACCTATGTGGCACAAAAAGACACCCGCGAGGTGATTGATATTAAAAAAC
>JASEGW010000188.1 GCA_030017825.1 bacterium
TTTATTTTTTTAAGCCTTTTGAAAATTTCCCTCCATCATATTTTATATATATTCCTGCATGATCATTAATGAATTGAGCTAAAATGCCATCAAGATCTCTAAAAATAGCATCTCCTATTTCTTGAGAATTTTTATTATTTACTGCTTGAGAAGTTATCTGAGTGTTCTCTTTAGCTTCTTTATCTGCATAAGTATAGGAATAAAGAGATAGGTGAATAAGTATTGATAATATAAATAGTACAACTTGCTTGTTCCTTAAAAACTTCATATCTTGTTCCCTTATTTTTTATTCAGTTTTTCTTGTATTCTTTTATCATTTTCAAATTTATTATTAAAATAAATTCCTCTTTTTACTTTACTTCTAACATTTTCATCTTCATCTTCAAATGCTTCTAAGACAGCTTGAAGAGAATTTTCATCTTCACCTTCTGATGCAATAGCAAATGCTACAGTTGATCGAAGTTTAGAATTATTCTTCTTATTTTTTAATAACTTAATTAATACATCCATTATTTCTTCTCTTTTTACTTTATCAATTGGTATCCCTTGATTAAAAAAGCTTGTTAAAATATAATGAATCTTCCCAACATACCTAGCTCTCATATCATCATCATATTTGGGGTTGGAGATAACAGGTAGAATCTTTTCTATAATAATATCTATCTTGGATAACTTAGGAAATTTTCTTTCCCATCTATACCTTATAAAATTATTAAGAAGTTCTGCTCCAAATTTATTATACTCATCCTTTTTCTTAGAAAGTTCATTTTCTAACTCAAGAAGTTCTTTTGAGTTATAGTTAAAGCTTAAAATATATTCTCCAATTTTCTTAAATTTTAATTCTTGTCTATCTTCCCTATGTTCAATCTTCTTCCAAAGATTAATTAAAAATGGCTTAAATCCTTCTGCTCCTTTCTTCACCTTCTTGTAATCAATCTCTTCTTTTTCTTCTTTGGTTAATTTTTGTTCTTCTTTAAAATAATCTCCCATGGAAAATGAGTAACTGTTCATTGATGTTATTATTAGAATTACTCCAAATACTCCATATATCCACTTATTTAACTTCATAATCCTCTTTCTCCTCTCTTATGAGTTACTTCAATTTTAATTAGTTACAGATAAATCTGCATAAAAACACTTCTTTGAGTTGCTCAATGAATCCCATACTGGTATTGTTAATTTATAATCCCCAATAGGAAATCTTTCTCCACAATATCTTATGCATCCATGTAGAAGTGTTTCTCCTCTATATGCATAATGTTTTTTAATTGAAAATATTGCGCTTCTTCCATTTTCATTTACTCTACTCCAAATTTTTAGAAACTCTGTATCTTTAGAAACAGGTTCTTCTAAATATATTAGATAATGTATTTCATTCTTGCCTCCTTCACCATTAGTAGGTGAACTATTTTTCTCTAGTTCTGCTACAGTAAATCGATCTTTCTCACCTACAAGATTTCCCATGCTATATCCTAATCCAAATTTTATCTCTTTTATTTTAATAATGGCATTAGGTATGTTTTTCTCATTATCATAAATATAATTACCTTTGCCACATCCACTTATAATAATGATCATAAATATAAATATAAAATATACCCATCTTAATCTCATATTATTAATTCCTCCGTAGCTTATAAAAAATCAGAAAATTTAAAATCTAAAATTTGTAAACTATAAATGTAAACTAGAAATTACAACCAAAAGACACTTCACTCATTATACTGTCATATAGATAATTATATATTAAGTATTAAGCACCTACAGAAAAGATGATCAAATATCTCTTCTTTGTCTTCTTAGCCTTTCTCTTCTTTTTGGTAGTCATGAAGTAGGTTTTTCTTTATTCTTTCCAACTAATTGCTACTCGATGACTATCTCCTAAGTCTCCATAAGGAAGAAAGGCATAATCTAAGATAAAGCCCCTTACTTTTAGTCCTATTCCTAAAGAAAAATGAGAGCATTGTAGTTCTTTATCTATGTTAGACCTATATCCTATTCTGGCAAAAAGAGTATCTAAAAAACTATATTCCACACCTGTAGCTAAGGTTAGTTTATCATCAGAAGGTAGGATTAAGTCCAAGTTTACAAGAAAGGTGTTTTGGAGAAGTTTTAGTCCTGAACCCAAGACTACTTCTGTGGGTAAGCTTTCTTTATTTAGTTTTATTCCTAAATCTTTTATAAGAAAAGAGAGGTTAAGGAAGTCATAAGGAATATAAATAGTTCCTATATCTAAAGAGAAGTTGAATTTTTTATTCTTTTTTATATGAGCTCTTAAGATTTTAGTATTTAATCCCAAGGTAAGTCTATTTTTTATTAAATACCTTCCATAACTTATATTTAACATCTGGAAGTTAGGATGAAATTTACTATTCTTATTCCCATATATATCTTCTTTAGTTGTTACTAACATTTCTCCTGTATCTATATTGGCAATAGAAAGAGCTAAGGCAAAAGAGTTATTAATTCTTTTGTAAAAAGATAAATGTCCATAACTTATATCTTCTAAATAAAAGTGATAAGAAGAAGAAATAGCAAGTCTACCTACTAAAATTTCCTCTTTTAAGTATTGTCTTCTTAACTCTGCTTCCTGTTTATTGATCTCTATTCTTTGTTCTTCATCCTCTGATATTACAAGCCCAGCAGGATTAGAATTAATAGCTTCTATATTAGAAGATAAAGATATATTATAGCCTCCTAAAGATAGTATCTTAGGAGAAGGATTTAGTTTTAGAAAAGAAGCGGCTTTAGTTCCTATATCTTCTTTTTTTAAGAGAAGAGCAAAAACTTTAGAAGAATTAAGAAGCATTAAAGCTAAAATTAAATAAAAGAATAGTGATTTTTTCATTATTGCTCCTTTGGAAGATAATTAATATCTATCCTAAAAAAGATATAGATAAGAATAAGCCTTTAAGATTATTGGATATTAGACTTACTGCGAAATAAATCAGTTATTTTACAAAAATGCTATAATTCC
>JASEGW010000189.1 GCA_030017825.1 bacterium
CTTGACCTCTTGGGATTATTAAACTTATTTGTATTTAGTGGTAAAGATGGGTTAATGCGGAAGTTTATGCTGAATAGTTACCTTATTATTTAAATATTAAAAATGCTTATTCATGTTTTTGGAAAGATTAAGAAAGAAAATTGCTTATATTGGAAGTGATTAAAGGGAAAGCATTTTATCTATAGGTTCTTTAGCTTTTAGTCTTATATCTTCAGGGATATTTATTTCATACTTCATTTCCTCTAATGAGAAAAGAACCTTTTCTAAATTAGTTAATTTCATGCTTTTACATTCAGCTAAAGAGGAAGCAGGATAAAAATTCTTTTTAGGATTTTCTTTTTTTAATCTATGTATTATTCCAGTATCTGTACCTATAATAAATTCCGAAGAACTTGACTGCTTTACATAGTCAATCATACCGTTGGTGCTCAGAACACAATCAGCTATGTCTAATACTTCTTTAATGCACTCTGGATGAGCTAATACTTTTGCTTGAGGATGTTTGTCTTTAAGGAGGCGAATTTCTTCAGCGGAGATTGAGGTATGAATAGAGCAATAACCATCCCATAAGATTAAATCTCTCTTGGTCATTTTTGAGGCATAACTTCCCAAGCATTTATCTGGAACAAAAATTATAGGTTTATTAGCAGGAATAGAGTTTACTACTTTGGCAACATTTGCTGAAGTGCAACAAATATCAGATTCTGCCTTAATTTCTACTAATGTATTCACATAACAGACTACAAGAGCATCAGGATGCTCTTTCTTTTTTTCTTTTAGTTTTTCTACAGTTATCATATCTGCTAAAGGACAGCCTGCATTTATATCTGGCAAAAGCACTGTTTTTTCAGGGGATAGAATTTTGGCGCTTTCTGCCATAAACCTAACACCACAGAATAGTATTACATCTGCAGAAGTATCTGCTGCCTTTTTAGATAAATCAAGAGAATCTCCGGCAAAATCAGCAATATCTTGAACTTCTCCAATTTGATAATTATGTGCTAAAATAATGGCGTTTTTTTTCTGCTTTAATACTTTGATTTTTTCTATTATACTGTTTTTCATTAAATAGTCTCCTTCTACAATGTTTGGTTATGATTAATACTACTCTGACAGATAAATGAAATTTGCTAAATCAACATCCTTATTAAACATTTGGCTATAGCGAAGAATTCTTCAGTTGATAATCTATTTCTGGTGAGTCGCTTTTGGCAATGCTCTCTTTTCCCATATAGCCTGCTGCTGTCGTTTTTTTTTCTGCAAGCGCAGCAAGCTCTTTACCTTCCAATCGTTGGAAGAATGGAGCATACGCAGCCATGTACTCTTCAATACTTGGAGATATAGTTTTAGTAGTCATGAAAGAAGCATAGCATATAATTCCTTAAAAGTTAAGCATTATTTATCGGAGTAATATTAATTATATTACTTTTTAATAATTTCTGTCTTCAGTATAAATTTTTACTTTATATTCACATTAAAATAGCTTATAAATTGAAATATTTTATAATGAATAAAAACAGGATTGTCAAGTATATTTTATAACTTAAATAATTTATTTTTTGATATAATTGCTATTTCTTTATTTATCCTTTTTTATTTGTCAAATTATCCATATTAGGAAAATTTCTAAAGTGATTAATGGAGTGTTAACTAGCAACTTAATCTATCCATCCACCTCCTAATAGCACATCATTTTTATAAAAAACTATTGCTTGGCCAGGGGTAATTGCTTGTTGAGGGTCACTAAACTTAACCTTAACTTTCTTGTTAAATATAGGGATTATTAAGGCTAAGGTTTCATTATGAGTATATCTTATTTTTGCTTTAACAGTAATTGGTTTATTAGGAATGCTTCCAGTTACCCAGCTTACATTAGATGCCGTAAGCTCATTTTTAAGAAGTTCTTTTTTTTCTCCTACAATTACTATATTTTTATCTTGGTCAATCTTAATAACATATAATGGTTTGCCTTTTGCTATTCCAAGTCCTCTTCTTTGACCTATAGTAAAGCAATGAATTCCAGAATGGCTTCCTAAAATTTTGCCATTTTTATCCATTATATGTCCAAGCTTATCAGAAATTTTGTTAATTTTAAAAAATATTCGGAGGTCATTACTTGGAATAAAACATATCTCTTGGCTTTCAGGCTTATTATGTATTAGAAGTCCTGATTCTTTAGCAATCTTTCTTATCTCTTCTTTCTTTAAGTTTCCTAAAGGAAAGATTGTCTTAGATAAAATATTTTGATTTAAACAGAACAACACATACGACTGATCTTTCTTTAGGTCAGTGCCTTTCTTTAGAAGGTAGCTTTCTCTGCTTTTATCATACTCTACTTTAGCATAATGTCCTGTGGCAATATAGTCTGCACCTAATTCTTTAGCTTTATTCAAAAGAGTAGCAAATTTTATTTTTTCATTACATTTTACACATGGATTTGGAGTTTTTCCATTTAAATATTCTTTTATAAAATAATTAATAACTTCTCTTTCAAACTCTTCTTTAAGATTAATTATATAATGAGAAATGCCCAGCTTTTCTGCTACATCTCTAACATCTTCAAAAGCAGCTAAAGAGCAACAAGTGCGAGGATTGCTATCTTGACAACTTGACTGAAATAAGTCAAAGGTAAGGCCAATTACTTCATAACCTTCCTTAACTAAAAGATATGCAGCAACACTGGAATCCGCTCCCCCGCTCATGGCAACTAAGACTTTTTTCTTTATATTGATTTGTTCCTTGTAATTGATCTTTTATTAAAATTCCTAATTCTGATAGTTTTAAGCGAATTTCATCAGATAACTGCCAATTCTTTTCATTTCGAGCCTTATTTCTAAGATTCTATAGTTGCTAAGTTTTTCTAAGACCTTGGTTTCATTGATCTGATTCTATGAATAGAAGGTGAAAATCTCTATTCATTAGACTTACTGCGAAATAAATCAGTTATTTTGCAAAAATGCTATAATTC
>JASEGW010000018.1 GCA_030017825.1 bacterium
TAAAAAGAAAGTAGAATATGAAACGGTCAGAGTAGGCAAAACAGATATAGTTCTTAGCAAAGAGGATGCACGAGATTTAAAAGCACTAACCATAGAAGCGAATAGAGAAAAAGAAGCTGCATGGCAATCTTTAGACAAGGAATATACACACAAAGATGAAAATGGCGTTTGGTATTTCAGAATTCCAAAATCTTACCATGATAAGATTAAAGAAAAGGATAAAAGAAGAAGAAAGCCTCCTGTCTTTAAGGAAAAGGATTTAGCTGAATTTGAAGAAGAATTAGAATTGATAGATACTATAAATAGTGAAAGAACAAATATAAACGAATGAAATATAGCGATATAAGCAATATCTCTGCCGATACTTTTGTAATATGTAGTAGTTGTTTATTGAATTATAAAAAACTATTTTATATTTATCCACAAATTAGCCTCAATTTGCCTGCATTATCTTATCTCTTTTCAAAAAAATTAAATACTGATAATTGATAATAAAGATAAAGGAGATTAATATGGCTTATATATCAACAGAAATAGTAAATAGAGCGAATAAACATTTTATGGATAAATATGTAAAAATTGTAAATAAAAATATGGAAACATGTAGACAATTAAATAGAACTATAGAACAACATGAAAGTCAATATGCAGAAATGATAATTAGTATGTTAGGCATGGATACTTTATCAAAGATTTCTGGAGTTACAAAAGATATTGAAGGAACATATAAAGAAATCAGTCAATTAGTAGCAATATTTGCAGCTCTATATCATATGGGATATAGGTTAATATTGACAGAAATTAAAGATTATGAAGAAAAAGAAGATGTTACTGATATCAGAAATAAATGAATGAAAAAATTAATTATAGTTTTAATATTGTTATTAACAATCAATAGATTGAAGAATTGATCCGAATTAATAACAATTAATGACTATGAAAGGAAAAAAAACTATGCATAAAGATTTAGGCAATTACAAAAAAGCGCCTTATAAACGACCCGAATGTTGGGAGTATGCACGAATTAAAGCTAACAAGAGACGCAAGAAAAAATTAGATCAACCAGTTGAGCCAGAACCTGAAGTAAAAGCTCCTACTCAAGAGGAACTTAAAGATCAGAGAAGATTTGAGATTAAGTTCATGGTTGGATCGATAATTCTTTTTATAGTTTTTCTTAAAACTTGTATGGCCATTATAGAATAGACTTATTGCAAAATAATAAAATTAAAAGAAAAGAGGTAAAAAGATGGAAAATAATCATAAAAACATTAGATGACTAATTTGTAGTAAAACCAAAAGACTGAAGAAATGACCCGATTACTAGGGGATTGCGACTTAATTCATCAACACAATCCTTTATTCCTTCTATATTCCTTCCAATAGCATCTTAAAGCATATTTATCTATTCCAAATCATATTCACAATTAATCCTTTTCATCTTCATCACATTTGTGAATATTTATAATTATAACTTTTTTCTTGACATGTTTTAAATTGATGATATATACTTTTGCTTTCTTAAATTAACTGGGAGGTTAAACCAATGTTTAAATATGTTTATTTTGT
Organism: bacterium; assembly: GCA_030017825.1. Lineage (GTDB taxonomy): Bacteria > UBA9089 > JAHJRX01 > JAHJRX01 > JAHJRX01 > JASEGW01. The sequence goes on from JASEGW010000018.1 coordinate 1,567, forward strand.
TTTAGTTCTTTTCATATCGTTAGTTATCTTTCCTTTTGAACCGTTAAATAACAGTTTAAGCCCAATTTTAGCAAAATGTTTTAATAGCGTTCCTAATAGCCTCTATAATGAGGATACATTGGCTTATAGGATTTCTAATATAAAAACTAAGCATACTCTTAAGAAATATTATGATAAGAAATATTATGTTACTGCTACTGCATATACTCCATCTATATTTGAATGCGATAGCAGTCCTTTTATTACTGCAAGTGGCAGAAAAGTTCGAGATGGTATGATTGCTGTAAGTCGTGATCTTTATAAAATATTACCATTTGGAAGCAAGGTTAGAATTAAGAATAAAATATATATAGTGGAAGACTTGATGAATAAACGTTGGAAAAAAAGAATTGATTTTTTTATGTGGTCTAAAGAAAGCGCCAGAACTTTTGGCAAACGTAGTGTAGTTATAGAAGTATTATAAAAAATGTCTATTAATTACTTCTGATAATATATATTATGTAAACTAATTCCTTTTGCCTTTATTTTTTGCCCAATACATACAATCCCTCCTTGCTTAAACTAAAATAAAACTTACTTAAACTAAAATAAAATGAAAATATTATTAGCAACAAGAAAAACTTATATAGAGATGCCCATAATTTATGATTTTGCAGATGCATTCGAAGATTTAGGACATAAAACTGAAGTTGTTGACATAAATGAATATAATAAAATATTTGAAGAAAATGAATTCATAAAAGGATTAGAAATAATAAAGAGAAAAATAAGAGATATATCTCCTGATTTTGCTATTTGTTATGGCTCCATTGGTATATTTCCAAAGCAACTAATATTTAATAAAAAGATTGGATATTTTAGTTACAGCGATGTCCCATTAGCTTCACTATACTATGACAACCCTTGCAATGAATTGCTAATTCCCTATGTAGAATCAACAAAAAATCACAGAATAAATCATATATTCGTGTGGGACAAAGTATATCTTAATATATTAAATAAAGAGGGATATAAGAATGTATCTTACTTGCCATTAGCTACAAATCCAAAAAGGTATAAAAAACTAAAATTAGAAGAAGATGACTTAAAAAAGTATGAGTGTGAGATTGGGTTTGTTGGAACTTACTCTGGTCATAGACATAAAATAATGAGCATGTTAAAACATCATGATATTAAAATCTATGGAATAAACTGGGAAAGATCAAAGGATGAAGATGTAAGAAAAAGATTTTATGGAGAAATTGATAACTTAACAGAAACAACTAAATTTTACAACGCTACAAAAATAAATATAAATTCAACAATACCAGAAGGAATAACAAGCATAAATACTAGGTTATTTGATGTATTGGCATCAGAAGGATTTATATTAACGGATTATAAGGACGATCTAAATACTTTATTTGATATTAAAGAGGAAATAATAAGCTATACATCAATTGAACAAATACCAAAATTATGTGAATTATTCTTAAAGCACCCTGAACAAAGAAGATTAATAGCTCAGAAAGGAAGAAGAAGGGTTTTGAGGGAACATACATATAAACAAAGAGCCGCAGTTATAATAGATGTTATGAAGAATTATATTTAAATAATATCCTCTAAAAATAATCTTATATTATCAACTTCCTTGATGATTGGCAAATTACTATCAAATAAAGAATTGCCCTCTTGTTCTAAAATACTAATCTCTTGATCATAAAAAATAGAACCAATAAGTTTTACTCCAACAAAACTATTATTTATAAGACATATTTGATCTTTTCTAAATATCTTATTTCCTACGAGATAAATTTTACTAATTCCTATATCATATGAAAGTTTTAAAATACTCTTGGCAGTTTGAATGCTACGTTGTCCTGGTTCTACTACCACAACTATAGCATCTACAAAGCTTGCTGTTCCTCTGCTTAGATGTTCAATGCCAGCTTCCATATCCATTATCATGATATCTTTTTGATCTATTAAAATATGAGAAAAAAAGTTCTTCAAGAAGGTATTCTCAGGACAATAGCACCCTGCTCCACCTTTCTTCACTTCTCCCATAACTACTAGCTTTAAATTTTCAAAACACTCTATGGAATATTTATCTAACAAATCATCAACTTTAGGATTTAGTTTAAAAAAGCTTTTATCTACTTTAATGCCCATACGATCATTTATAAGTTCTCTTAAATGAGAAATAGGTTTTATGTTAGAAGATATCTCTGGAAGACAACCCAAAGCATTAGCCAAATTGGCGTCAGGGTCAGCATCTACGGCTAATACCTTATATCCTTGTGTAGCATATATTCTACATAAAATACCGGCTAATGTAGACTTCCCTACCCCACCTTTACCTGTAATAGCAATCTTCAAAATGAATCCTCCATAAGTTTATTTAATACCGAAAATAGTGCCTCATGCGTTTAGCATTTAACAGGTTTAACTAACTAACCTGAGTTCGATTTAAATATGAGTTTAAGGATTAATATTTTTCGTTAAAATTTCAATTTAGCAAAGAAATATTAATCCTTAAACTTAAAATAAAGGAACATATTCTTATGTCAAACTCTGGTTAACTAATAATGTGCTATTTTCTTACTTAGAATCATACCAATTGAATTCATCTATGTCAAGCAATACTCTCTTATATAAAGAATCTTATGAAATGAAATTCTTACCCTTGTTTTTTAGATAATAAATATTTTTATTGACAAATCAATATATTATTAATATTATTAGACAATTTTCATATATTTCTTAAGGAGGGTCTTATGTATTTTGATGGAAAGGGTCCTATCTACACTAATGAAACTTTAGAGATTGCTATTAACACTGCTATGGCTCGTGAAATCAAGCATATAGTGGTAGCTTCCACTACTGGAGAAACAGGAGCTAGTCTCTCTAAGCTAGCCAAAGGAAAGAATATTAAAGTTATCGTGGTAACTCATAATACAGGGTTTAAAACTGAAAATATTCAAGAGCTGGATAACAAAATGAAGAAGGAGATAGAAGAAAACGGAGGAATAATTTTAACTTGTCCCATGGTTTTAAGAAGTTTGGGTGCAGCCATTAAAAATACTACCGGCTTTTCTCATCAACAAATTGTAGCTGATACCTTACGCATGTTTTGCCAAGGAATGAAAGTCTGTGTAGAAATAGTAGCTATGGCCGCAGATAGTGGATTTATTCCTTTTGAAAAGGTAATTGCTGTGGGAGGAACAGCTAAAGGTGCTGATACAGCAGTAATTATCAAAGCAAATTCTTCAAATAAGTTTTTTGATATTAAAGTATGTGAGATCTTAGTTAAGCCTAGTAAGTTTTAACAAATTGCAAGTCACCAGGCATATTGTCTAATATCTATTATCTAATTTTTCATCCTCTTCAAATATTTTTATCACTCCAAATTCTCCATCATAGCCTGGTTGAGAATTAATTTTACCCTTTCGCATACGACGAATAGCTTCCCCTAAAACAGTCCCCTCTTTACTATCTATTTCTTCTACGGGAATATTCATTAGTATATCCAATTCGGGTCCTAAAGAGCTAAGAAGAGCTAAATATGTTTTTTGAACACTTTTACTAGAGGACCCTATTCCCTTAATTTCAGCCAATATTTCTCTAAGAGGAACAAGACGATAATAAGGAAAGGCATTGATTGGTTTCTTTTCCTGGGGTCTGTCGGCTAATTCTTCTACCCTACTCATAACTCCTACGGTCACCTTTTTGCCGCATACTGGACATATTTCTTTATAAGAATTTGTTGTTTGAGGGTCAAGTCTTACTTGGCATTTCCTATGACCGTCATAATGATATTTTCCTTTTTCAGGAAAGAATTCTACGGTCCCTAAATAAGATTTAGAATTTTCCGTTTGCAATGCCTTAAAAATATCTTGGTAAGAAAGATTGGTATCAAGTAATGTAGCTTCTCGGCCAAGCTTCTCTGGAGAATGAGCATCAGAATTGGATACAAGAGTGTATTTGTCCAGCGAAGAAACCCGCCAATTCATAGCTGGATCTGAAGAAAGACCAGTTTCCAAAGCAAATATATGATTACTTAGATCTTCAAAGCATTCCTCTATGCAATCAAATCCAGATTTTGATCCTAACAAGGAAAACCAAGGAGTCCAGATGTGAGCAGGTATAAGATAAGCTTGCGGATTTGACTCTAAAACAATTTCTAAAAGATGACGAGCATCAAGGCCAAGAATAGGTCGCCCATCAGCACTAATGTTTCCTATCTTATCCAAAGCTTTCTGGATCTTTAAAGCAATCTTCAAATCTGGTGCAGTTACAATATTATGAATCTTTCTCACTCGTTCATTTTTCTTATAAATACAGCTAATTTCGCCAGTAATTATGAATCGGACCAAACCTGAAGTCTTGGGATATATTTCTGTTTGTATGGCTTGAGCATACCTTGGCTTTAATTTAAAAAGGCCATCTTCAGCTGGTTCTAGTTTTTCTTTAATCTCTGATAACCATCCTGGATGAGTAAAGTCACCTGTACCTACTACTTGAAGTCCTTTTAATTGAGCCCATTTATAAATATTCTCCAAATTTAAACTTTTACTGGTAGCTATAGAGAAATAAGAATGAATATGAAGGTCGGCATTAATTTTCATTTATTAAATTAAGTGGACGTAGATTTTTGCCAATCTAAGCAAGAGCTTCAGCTACCATATAAAGAGAGCCAGTAACACATATCAAGTGGTTTTTAGTAGCTATATCTTTGGCATATTTCAAGGCTTCTCTAATGTTTTTTATCTCTTTTATTCTATCTCCATTTAAATACTTTAATACTTCCTTTTTAATCTCTTTAGTAGAGAGTGCTCTGTAACAATTAGGTTCACATAATATTACCCTAACATTATCTTCTACTTTTTCCAAAAGCTCTCTTACGATTTCTTTTACATCTTTATCTTTTAATATTCCCAAAATAATTATTTTTGGATTTTTTAAATACCTATCTTCAAGAAACAACCTTAATGAACTAATAGCAGAAGGATTATGGGCACCATCCAGTAAAATGGTAGGGTTTTCAGATAGTATCTGGGCTCTGCCATGCCAAATAGCCTTTTTAAACCCTCTTCTAAGTTCTTCCAAAGAAATATTTATCCCTTTTTTTCTTAACAACTCTACTACGCCTACGACTAAAGCAGCATTTATAATTTGATGTCTTCCCAATAGTCCTATCTCTAAGTCTTGATATCTAAAATCATCTCCCCATACAGTAAACTTGCTGGAGTTTATCTGGTACTTTATATCCCTATTTAAGGCATATAAAAATGAGCTTTTCTCCTTAGCCTTTTCCTCTATTACCGAAAAAGCTTCTTTAGAGGTAGCACCAGTAACCACTAATGAGTTTTCTTTAATAATGCCTGCTTTCTCATAAGCAATCTCAGCTAAACTATTCCCTAGCCAGTCTTTATGTTCATAATCTATATTAGTTATTACGGCAATTTGGGAATTTACAACATTGGTAGCATCTAATCGTCCCCCTAACCCTACTTCTATTATAGCTATATCCACCTCTTCTAAAGCAAAATAATGGAAAGCTAAAGTTGTAGCTATCTCAAAATAAGTTAAATTCAAATTTTTGGGCGTATTTTTTCTAATAAAAGTGAGTCCTTTGGCTACTTCTTCTTCTGAAATAGGATTATTATTTATAGTTATTCTTTCGGTAAAGGAAAGCAAATGGGGTGAAGTGTAGATTCCTGCTTTAAACCCAGCTTCACTTAGAATAGAGTTTAAGAAAGCTACTGTGGAGCCTTTGCCATTGGTTCCAGCAACATGGATAATCATTTTAAGCTTTTGGTGAGGAGATCCAATTCTTTTCAACAAAGAGCTTATATTATCAAGCCCTAATTGAATACCAAAAGTAGCCAAACTATTTATATAATCTTGAGATTTCTGGTAGTCCATAAAAGAAAATAGACGGGAATATAGAAGTTTATATCGAATTTAACAAAAAAAGTGCAAAAATCTTCCTAAGACATTTTTTACATTTTTTCGATTTACTACCATATCTATTAATCCATGTTCTAATAAAAATTCTGATTGTTGAAACTTGTAAGGCAGTTTCTCTTTAATAGTCTGTTCTATAACTCGAGGTCCTGCAAAACCAATTAAAGTTTTAGCTTCAGCAATTATTATATCTCCTATTGAAGCGAAGCTAGCTGTTACCCCTCCAGTAGTAGGATGAGTTAATAAAGAAATAAAGAGTAGCTTTGCTTTATTATGTAACTCTAAAGCAGCTACAGTTTTAGACATTTGAAACAGGGAAATTATTCCCTCTTGCATTCTAGCTCCACCAGAACTTGATACTATAAGAAGGGGTATTTTTAAATCTGTAGCTTTTTCTATTAACCTGGTAATTTTTTCTCCCATTACCGAACCCATACTACCGCCCATAAAGTTAAAATCTAAAACTGCTATAGCTGTTTTAATCTTCTCTATATATCCGCATCCAGTGATCACAGCATCGTTTAACTGCGCTTTTTCTTGATTTTCAATAATTCTTTCTTTGTATGGTTTTTTATCTATAAACTTTAAGAAGTCTATTGGAGCAAGGGACTTATTATCTTCCTCAAAAGTTCCTTCATCTACAGTAATTTCAAGGCGTTCCTTTGCTCTTAGTTGAAAATGATAATTACACTTAGGACATACTTTTAAATTATTTTCCCACTCCTTTTTAAATATCAGTTCTCCGCAATCATTACATCTTATCCATAGTCCATCAGGAATTTTTGCTCTTTTAGCTTGAGGAGTAACAATAGTATATTTAGGCTTTCTAAACCAAACCATAAAAACACCTTTTACCTAAAGAAAAGAAAGATAATTTTACACAAAGCACATAAAAACTAAAAAAGAAGAACTTATAATTTTTAAACTTCGCACTAAGGAAATATGTTGTTATATTGAACATTGCTGAATAGTTACTTTATTTTAGAATAAAATATAGCCTATCAACAACACATCTAAATTCCAATTTCTGACTTATGAAAAATATCTAAGATTAATCTGTGCTCTATAAAATTATTTTAGCAATCTTTTGGCAATTTTAATCTATTCAATAGTTTTCTCTCTATCTTCTAAGGCAAAATTCAAGAAACTTATCTTGTCCTCTATAATTGTAATACTCTTTGTTTTTTCCGAACCCTTTTCTTTTACAGCTTTCAAAATGTGTGTTCCTACAGGCATCTTTATATCTCGAAGGGGGGTAACTCCAATAAACTCATCCCCCATATATATTTTTGCCCCAGGAGGAAGCGAGGTTATATAAGCTCTTCCATATTTACTTGCAATCTTAACAAATATATTTTTCTCCTCACCAGCTTTTAGTGTAATGGTGGAATTCCAAACTATTGTTCCATCATGTTCCACAGTTACCGCATAAGCATTCCCGGGTACTAAATCACTAATTCTTACAGGAGTTGTTCCGTAAGATTTTTTATCAACAAAAACATTTGCTTCTCTATTACTTGAGTCTACAAAAATACTAGATAAACTTCTTTTTAAAATAATGGATATTCGCTTTTTTTCACCTCTTTTAACCAATACGCTTTCACTCCAAGTTGGATATCCATCTTTAACGACTCTTATTTTGTGTTTTCCCGCAGTAATGCGCATATTTTCAATAGGTGTTCTTGATTTCTGCAGCTCTTCATCAATATATATTTCTGCTTCAGAGGGAGATGAACTTACAGATAAATTTTCAACATCTACCTTTTCAACACCTACCGAAGCTATAATTAATTGAGGAGTAAGGGGGTTTTCTGGATATGTTGTTTCATTTACTCCATCTGTAGCTTTTATATAATATTCTACACCAGCAGAACCAATAAAACTACCCGGAATAACTGCCCAATAAACATCATCGCCACTATCTATCATTTTTAAACAATTATATGTATATGTTTTTTCATTTTTTTTGCGATAGAATAATTCTACTGTTCCCACTTGAAAATTATCTTTAACATTAGTTTCTATTCGTAGATCTTTTCCTATACTTGCTTCTGAAGGAGGATAAGATGTTATTTTTGGAGGTGTGATATCCTCTAAATCCACTTTTAATTCTAATGTTTTTTTAGACTCTAACTTAATCAAACTATCCCATTGTTTAAAGCCACCTCTAACTACTTTCACATTGTATTTTTTGACCTTTATTTTAGGTAAGTAAAGAGGGGTTACACCTTTTTCTTCGTCATCTAAATATACCAATCCCCCTGCAGGGCTTGAAATTATAGCCAATGAAGTATATCTTTCCATTGTTAACAATTTTGTAATTACACTCCAAATTACAAATAGTACTACTATTGATAATAAAATTAATACAGGCAACCTACTCCAAACAGAAGGAAGTGGAGGAGGAGTTATAACCTCCAGCAATTGCCCGTCGCTATCTAAAGCTTTTTCTTCCAAATAATCATATTTTCCAAATTCTTCAGTTTCTTTCAACTCTTCAGATTCTTTATTTTTTTCTTTATCAAATTCTTTGGGCATTAAAAGGTATCCTCCTTTTTTAAAGATTAACTTTGGTTTCTATTGCTAAGTCAGAGGTATAATTGCCTAATATATTTAACATGCTTGGATTGCTTTCTTCTTTAAATATAAGATTTATAAGGCAACTGCCCACTATAACACCATCTGCTATTTTAGATACTTCCATAACTTGTTTTTTGTTAGAGATGCCAAACCCTACACAAATTGGCTTGTTGGTTATCAATCTTATTTGACGAATTAAAAGATTTATTTCTTTATTTAATTCATTTTTAGCCCCAGTAATTCCGGTAACCGAAACACAATAAATAAATCCACTGCTTTCTTTGGCAACAAGTCTTATCCTTTCGGATGTACTATTGGGAGCTATCAAAAATATAGTCGCAATATCATGTTCATCAGCTAAGTGCTTAATCTCTCCATATTCTTCAGGAGGCAAGTCTGGTATTATAATACCAGATATTTGACAATTAGTCAAATCACTAATAAATCTTCCTATTCCATACCTATAAATAGGATTATAATAAGACATTAAAACCAAAGGAATGTTAACTACATTCTTTAATTTTTCAGCCAATTCAAATACTTTTATTAAATTAGTCCCACTTTCTAAAGCTTTTTGTGATGATTTTTGTATTGTTGGTCCATCAGCTAAGGGGTCTGAAAATGGAACTCCCAATTCAATAATATCTGCCCCACTTTCTACTAACTTTAATACTATATCATAAGTTAAATTCAGATCTGGAAAACCAACAGTAATATATGGTATAAATGCCCTTTTTTTAATACTTTTTAATTTCTCAAATTTTTCTGTTATTCTGTTCATATTGTTAATTAACTGAAATATCACGGAACTTTAACACAGCTTAAACTTGGCATAAACCTAAATTAAAAGAAAGTATTTACTTCCTATTGATACCTACCAGATGAATACTTACATTTATTCTATAAATTCAATATTTCAGAAACACTCTCTACATCCTTATCTCCACGACCTGATAAATTAATAATAATGATTTCATTGTTGTGTAAACATTTAGCAAGTTTTGCTGTATATATAATGGCATGAGCACTTTCTAGGGCAGGAATAATGCCTTCTGTTTCAGAAAGCAATCTAAAACCTTCTAAGGCTTCATCATCGGTTACAGCTACATATTCTGCTCTTTTAATATCTTTATAATAACTATGTTCAGGTCCTACTCCAGGGTAATCAAGACCAGCAGATATTGAATGAGTTGGTGTTATTTGACCATCATCATCTTGCAATAAATAGGATTTACTTCCATGAAGAATACCTATGTTTCCAGAAAGCAAAGTAGCAGCATGTTTGTTACTATTTAGTCCTAAACCAGCAGCTTCCACTCCAATAAATTTTACCTTATCCTGAAAAAAAGGATGAAATAACCCTATAGAATTACTACCACCTCCCACACAAGCAATTAGATAATTAGGCAATTTTTTTTCTAACTCTAGTATTTGAGCTCTTGATTCTACCCCTATAATAGATTGAAAATCTCTTACTATCATAGGATAGGGATGAGGCCCTACTACAGATCCAATTACATAATGAGTGTCTTCAACATTAGTTACCCAATCCCTAATAGCTTCATTTATGGCATCTTTTAGCGTTTTACTTCCTGAATTTACAGGAATTACTTTTGCTCCTAAAAGCTTCATGCGAAAAACATTAAGAGCTTGTCTTTTTATATCTTCGCTACCCATATAAACATCGCAAGTCAATCCAAACATAGCAGCAGCTGTAGCCGTAGCAACCCCATGTTGTCCTGCTCCAGTTTCTGCAATAACTCTCTGTTTTCCAATTCTTTTAGCTAAAAGGATTTGTCCTATGGTATTATTTATCTTATGAGCACCGGTATGACAAAGATCTTCCCGCTTTAAATATACCTTTACCTTCCCTATTTTTCTACTTAATCTTTCTGCATAATACAAAGGAGTGGGTCTTCCAACATATTGAGAAAGATAATGATTTAATTCATTTCTATAATCTGTATCTTCTTTAGCCTCTTGATATGCCTGGTTCAACTGTTCTAAAGCAGGCATTAATAATTCAGGAACATATTTTCCGCCAAAGTAATTATCTTTATCTATTCGAAAATAACCTTCTTTATTCGGTAGCTCCACCAAAACCTCAATTATAAAATTCTAACTCTTAATTTCCCAATCTTTCAACACTAAAGCTCTATTAATTTAATTTTTTTGATAAAATTTCTTAGCTTCTCTTTATCTTTTTTTCCAGGATACTCCTCTACCCCACTACAAATATCTACTGCATAAGGTTGAAGTAAATTAATACAGCGAGCTATATTATCAGAATTTAATCCTCCGCTAATAATTATAGGTCTTTTAAAAGAAGCTCTTTTTAAAACATTCCAGTCAAAACAGATGCCTGTTCCTCCATGTGTCCCCATTTTAAAAGTATCAAATAAATATGCTGATACTTGAAAATTGTTAACATCCTCCAAAGAAAATTTACTTTTTATAGAAAAACTTTTTATAGTTTTATATTCAATGAATTCTTGGCAATAGTTTGTAGTTTCTTGTCCGTGAAATTGCAAGATATCTAGCTTGCAATACTTGGCTATTTTTTTTACTGTTTCTTTTTCTTCGTTGACAAAAACCCCTACAAGAGTAATAAAAGGAGGTAATTCTCTAGCTATTTCTTTTACTGTTTCTTTGTTAACCCTTCTTTTACTCTCAGCAAAAATAAACCCTAAAGCATCTATACCTAGTTCAACACATTCTAAAGCGTCCTTAATATTGGTAATTCCGCACACTTTTATCTTAACCATTAAGTTGCTAGTAGTTCTTTTATTTTTTCTATTGGGTTTTCGCTTCTAACTAAAGATTCTCCAATAAGAACCGCATCAATTCCTTTTTCTTCTAAAAGAATAATATCTTCTCGACAGTTTATGCCACTTTCACTAACTACAATTTTATCTTTTGGGATTTCAAACTTTAATCTAAGAGTTATGTTTTTATCTACTACAAAAGTATGTAGGTTTCTGTTATTTATTCCAATAATATCGGCCCCTACATCCAAAACTTTCCACAACTCATCTTCATTGTGAATTTCCATCAAACAAGAAAGGCTTAGTTCTTTACTAAATAAAAATAATTCTTTAAGTTTTTCCTTGGATAATATGGAGGCAATTAATAATACAGCATCAGCTCCATAAAGAGCAGCTTCTACTAATTGATATTTATCGATAATAAAGTCCTTACATAAAATAGGAAGATTAACTATTTCTTTGATTTTTAATATATTATGCAAATCTCCTTTAAAATATTCTTTTTCAGTAACTATAGATATAGCTGCTGCTCCTCCTTTCTCATACTGTTTTGCTATCTCCACAACACATAAATCTTCTTTTATCATTCCCAAAGAAGGAGAAGCTTTTTTTATTTCAGCAATAATTCTTATTTTTTTGTCTTCTTTATCGAAAATTGCTTCTTTAAAATTTCGTATTGGTAGTCGCTCATTAAGCTTTTTTAGTAGTTTATCTAAAGATACTCTTTGATTCTTATGAATGATTTCTTGCTGTTTGTGGGAAACTATCTTATCTAAAAACAAATTTAAAACTCTTTTCTTTGGGTAAATTGTTTTAATTTTTCTAAAACTTCTAAAGCTTTCTTTTTTTCAATAACTTCGTCAGCCAAGTTGATTCCTTCCTCTACTGTATCTACTTTGTTTATACATAGAAGAGCAAAGGCAGAATTTAAAAGCACTATGTTTTTTAAATGACTATCTTTTCCATATAAGATATCTAAAGCTATGTTAGCATTATCTTCTATCGACCCTCCTTTTAAATCGTTTATTTGACATCTTTTTAGTCCATAATTTTCAGGAGAAATATAATAGGTTTTAACTTCATTATCTTTAAGCTCACTAATTTTGGTTCTTGTAGTTAAAGTTATCTCATCTAAACCATCTTCGCCATGAACAATAAATGCTCTCTTAGATCCTAAGTTTTTCAAAGCTAAAGCCATAGTTTCGGTTAAATTAGGTCCATAAGTACCTAATATTTGATACTTTGCTTCTGCAGGATTGGTAAGAGGACCTAAAATATTAAAAATGGTTCTGATTCCAATTTCTCTACGAGGACCTGCAGCGTGTTTCATAGCTCCATGAAGTAAAGGAGCATATAAAAATCCAAATCCTATCTGATTAATGCAATCTTCAACTACATTAGGCTCAACATTAATATTTACTCCTAAGCTTTCCAATAAATCAGCACTGCCACACTTCGAAGAAACAGATTTATTGCCATGTTTAGCAACTTTGACCCCACATCCAGCAACCACCAAAGCTGAAACAGTAGAAATATTAAAAGTATTGCTCTTATCTCCACCCGTACCACAAGTATCTATTAAATCTCCTTCAATATTAATCTTGGTAGATTTTTCTCTCATAACCAAAGCTGCTCCTGCAATCTCTGTTGCTGTCTCTCCTTTTATACGAAAGGCTGTAAGAATACTAGCAATTTGAGCTGAAGTAAGCTCTCCGTCCATAATCATATTCATAACTTGTTTAGATTCTTCAATATCTAAATTATTACCATTTACCAATGTTTCAATTATCTCTTTTATCATTAAAACAATGCTCCTTTAAGAAATTTTTAAGAATATTCTTACCTTCTTTTGTTAATATAGATTCAGGATGAAACTGGACACCCTCTAAGGGATATTCCTTATGTCTGATTCCCATCACCTCATCTTGTTCTGTCCAGGCAGATATTTCTAAAAATTCTGGAATGGTTTCCTTTTTAATAATTAAAGAATGATACCTGGTTGCCTCAAAAGGGTTTGAAATATTTTTATATATGCCTTTTTGGTCGTGATGAATCATAGAAGTTTTTCCATGCATAAGCCTATCAGCATGAACTATTTTTGCTCCAAATGCTTCTCCAATACACTGATGTCCCAAACAAACCCCTAAAATTGGTACACATTCTTTAAATTCAACAATAATGTCTTTAGAAATTCCTGCCTTACTGGGTGTACCAGGACCAGGTGAAATTATAATAGCCTTAGGGTCTAATTTTCTTATTTGCGAAATATTTATCTTATTATTTCTATATACTTTTAATTTTTCTAGTGATTGATTGAAATTTATACATAAATCGCCAATATATTGCACTAAATTATAAGTAAAAGAATCGTAATTGTCAATAATTAATATCATTTTTTCCTTAACACCCTAATGCCTAATCCCTATTGAAATAAGTTTATCGTTTTTCGTCACTTGATCTTTAATGCTTCTATTAAGGCTTTGGCCTTATTGATAGTTTCAAAATATTCTGCTTCTGGGTCAGAATCTGCCACTATTCCAGCTCCAGCCTGAATATAAGCCCTACCCTCTTTTGTCAAGATAGTTCTTATGGTGATACAAGAATCAAAGTATTTTGAAAAACTAAAATAACAAATACAACCTGCATAGGGTCCCCTTTTAATATTCTCTAATTCGTCTATTATTTCCATTGCTCTGATTTTAGGAGCTCCCGAAACTGTTCCTGCTGGAAAACAAGCCCTTATAGTGTCAAATTGGTCATATTTATTAGCATAAAGCTCTCCTTTAACAGAAGTTACAATGTGCATCACATGTGAATATTTTTCTATAGTCATAAATTCTGGCAGATTAATAGTTTTATAGTTACAAACCTTTCCAATATCATTACGACCTAAATCAACCAACATTACATGCTCTGCTCGCTCTTTAGGATCATTTAAGAGTTCTTTTTCTAACAAATAATCTTCTTCGGTATCTTTTCCTCGAGGTCTTGTGCCCGCAATAGGTCGAGTTTCTACCATAGAATTAGAGTATTTTACCAACAACTCTGGCGATGAACCAATCAAGCTAATACTATCAAGTTCCAAATAAAACATGTATGGTGAAGGGTTTACTCTTCTTAGAGTTCTATACACACTAAAAGAATCTGCCTGGCTCTGCATAGAAAATCTTTGAGATAACACTACTTGAAATATATCTCCTTCTAAAATATATTTCTTAGCCTTATCCACGGATTGCATAAACTCCTTTTTTGTAAAATTAGACTCTATTTCAAGATTTAAATCTTTATCATAGGTCACATCTATTTTTTTACTTAGGGGTTGGCTAACTTTTTTTATAATTTCTTCAATCTTATATATAGCTTTTTCGTAAGCCTCTTTGGGATTATCTTTAATGTAAGCATTAGACACTACTTTCATAACATGTTTTATATGATCAAAAATAACCACTTCATTTACAATTAAAAAGAATAAGTCTGGAACATTAAGATCGTTAGTATTGTTATCTGGTATGTCCTCGATGTATCTAATATAGTCATATCCGATGTATCCTACGGCACCTCCTGAAAATTCTGGAAGGTTTTTATCTTGCACGAAATCATAAGAATGCAAAAGATCCTTTAAATATATTAAAGGATCTTTCTGAACCTCAAAATCCTCTACCTTTTCTTCTTGATAAATGCTTCCTGTTTTATTCTTAGCTTGAAAAATTTTAAAAGGATTACTTCCAATAAAAGAATAGCGACCTAATTTTTCTCCACCTTCAACGCTTTCTAATAAAAAAGAATACTTTCCATTACTAATTTTACAAAATACAGAAACTGGAGTTTCTATATCGGCTAATATTTCTTTGTATACGGGAACTATTTTTCCAGTATCTGCTTTTTTTCTAAATTCGTTATAATCAGGGTAATACATTTATTTCTTTCTTCGTTTTCTAAGTTCTGCGTAAATATCCCTAGTGGTAATATTATTAATACTCAACATAATTAGCGTGTGAAACCACAAATCAGCAACTTCCATAATTATTCTTTCTTTGTTTTTATTTTTAACATCAATTATTACTTCTCCTGCTTCTTCAATAATTTTCTCTAACACCTTGTCTTCCCCTTTTTTAATCAATGAAGAGACATAGGATTCTGGAGAAGGGTTTTTCTTTCTATTTTCTATTACCTCGTAAACTTCATTAATAATATTCTCTTCCTGGGTCTTTTTTTCTAAGTGTTGGCCATTGATGTTAGTAAAAAAACAAGAATATTCTCCTGTATGACAAGCTACTCCATTTTGTTTAACTTTAATTAGTAGCGTATCTTTATCACAATCATAGCTAATATCCTTTACTTCTTGGAAGTTTCCCGAAGTCTCTCCTTTTATCCAATATTTTTTCCGGGAACGACTCCAGAAACAGGTTTTTTTGTCTTCTATGGTCTTCTTTAGAGAATCTTTATTCATATAAGCTAGCATTAAGACTTCATTGCTTTGATAGTCTTGGATAATAGTTGGTATTAATCCTTGGTCATCATATTTTAAATCTTCAAGTCTATCTTTTTTGCTTTCCTTCATAATCTAACTATTACTCCTTTTTTACTTAGATATTTTTTAATTTCTATTATAGTCATTTCTCTAAAATGAAACAAGGAGGCTGCTAAAACAGAATTTGCTTTGCCTGAAGTCAGGGCTTCATAAAAATGTTCCATCCTACCTGCTCCCCCAGAAGCTATTACTGGAATGTTTAGGCCTTCAGCAATAGCTCTTGTAAGTTCTATATCATATCCTTCTTTGGTACCATCCCTATCCATGCTAGTCAGTAGAATTTCTCCACATCCATAATCTTCCATCTTTTTAGCCCAAGAAACAGCATCAATACCTGTGGGAGTTCTTCCTCCATGAATATAAACTTCCCATCTCTCACCAGAATCCAGATCTGTATTTTGCTTTCTGGCCCCTGCCTTTTGATCTCTATCTTCTGCTTTATGTCTTTTAGCATCTATAGCTACTACTATACATTGACTACCAAATCGTAGAGATGCATCTTTTACCAACTTTGCTCTATTCACAGCAGCAGTATTTATAGAAACTCTATCAGCTCCTGCCTTTAAAAGTCTTTCAATATCTGATAAATTTCTTACCCCTCCACCTACAGTAAGAGGCATAAAGGCTACTTCAGCGGTTTTTTTTACAACCTCTACCATAGTTTCTCTATAATCACTAGAAGCAGTAATGTCTAAAAAAACTAATTCATCGGCTCCTTCTTTATTATACAAGAAAGCTGCTTCTACGGGATCACCAGCATCCCGAATATTTACAAAATTAATTCCCTTTACTACTCTCCCTTTATCTACATCTAAGCAAGGAATAATTCTTTTTGCTAACATCTTATTCTTTTAAAAAATTATTTACTAATTTACTAATGTTGTAAATATGAAATTAAAAACTAGGGTCAAAATCTATCCCTACACCTTACAATTTAACCTAAATTCGATTTAAATAAGTACCCATGCAAAAATAATTAGGTATTGTAGCATACTTAAGTAAAATTCGAAGCAACGACCCACTTCGTGGGTGCCCCGCCACTTCGTGGATGCTTCGAATGACCAAACTAAAAAATTAAAACAATACAAATATCTTTGGTTCCATATTACGAAAGAGTGAATGATGTTTTGA
>JASEGW010000190.1 GCA_030017825.1 bacterium
CAAATAGAACAATAAACATTTCTTATGTCAGATTAATTAATGGATTCCATATATTGAATCTTTATATTATTTCATTCACTTAAATAATCGTAAACCTACACCAAAGAAGCATTTACTTTTAATCAACTCTGGCTAATAAGCAATTTTATATTCCTTTCCACAATGCTTTCCACAGCTATTACAGCTTTGCTTTCCTTATGCAAGTCAAAAATAGGCTTTCCATACAAATCATATTCAAAAATTAAATCATCATTAGGAATTACACCTGCTAATTCTAACCTATTTTCTCTTATAAAAGTTTCAAAATTTTTAACTACTTCTTCATCTGCTCTATTTATAATTAACCTCATCTCTTTAATGCTTAATTTCAATTCATCTACTAAATTTCTTATCCTAACAGCAGAACGTAAACCTCTCATGCTAGGATCGCTCACAATGAATAATACATCCACATCTTTAGTAGTCCGCCTACTTAAATGCTCCATGCCAGCTTCGTTGTCCATTAATGTAAAACGATAGCTGTCAGTTAAAATATCTATATATTTTCTAAATAATTGATTAGCGTAACAATAACAACCAGGACCTTCTGGTCGACCCATGACTATTAAATCAAATCCCGAAGCTTCTACAATTGCTTCTTGAAGACGAAGCTCTATATAAGTTTCTTTGGGCATCCCAGCAGGAAGATTTTTGGATCCTTCTATTGTTTCTTCGCGAAGTGACCCAATATCTTTTATTACTTTTACTCCCAACACTTCATTTAAATTAGCGTTAGCATCAGCATCTACAGCTAAAATCGGGATAAGATTATTTTTTATCAAGTACCTAATAACTAATCCGGCAAAGGTTGTTTTGCCTGTTCCCCCTTTTCCGGCAATAGCTATAGTAAAATTATCCCCCACTATATTTTTATCCTTTTCATAACTTCTGGAAATCTGGTATCATTAGTATGTGGTATAAATAGAGCAGCCATATACTCATCCATAAATTTATTATAACTGCTTAGTTCAAAATTAATCATATGAGAAGCAATCTCATAGGCTTTCTTACTCTTTTCTTGAGATAAAGAAAATAGCCTAGCCCCCAATAAAGAGCCATTGCCCACAAATGTAAACCTATCCAAAGGTAGCTCAGGCAAAAATCCAATAGTAATAGCTCTTTTAATATCGATATTTTCTCCTAAATTTCCAGCTATAATCACCCGGCTAATATCTGCAAAAGATATTCCTATATAAGCAACTAGTACAGACATACCTGCATACATAGCGCCCTTAGCTCGAATTAAGTTGTCAATATCTACTTCAGTTATCACTATATCTCTATCTATAGCACTATCTTTGGCAAAACATAGAACATACTCGTAAAAATTACCTTCTTTTCTAATTCTATTAGATCCCAAGCCTTGATGAAACTTTCCTCCTTGATCAATTACTCCTTTTTCTAAAAGCTCAGCAACAATATTTATAAGACCTGTTCCGCAAATTCCTTTTGGCTTCTCCTTGCCAATAGTAACTAATTTGGGTTCTAAGGTCTTATCAATATAGACTTCTTCGATAGCTCCTTTTGTGGCTCTCATTCCATGTTTAATGGTACCACCTTCAAAAGCTGGCCCTGCAGAACAGGAAGCTGAAAGAAGCATTTCTTTGTTTCCTAAAACAATTTCACCATTAGTGCCCACATCAATATATAGAGTTAATTTATCTTCATCATAAATGCCAGTTCCTAAGATACCTGAAGTGATATCACCACCAATATAACTAGCCACAGAAGGCATCAAGTACATATAAGCGTAATTATTAATATCTAGATTAAAGTCTAATGTTTTTAAGGGCCCCAATGAATTAAAAGTAGGAACATAAGGCGCTTCTCTGATGTAGCGAGGATCTACATTCAATAATAGATGAATCATGGTGGTATTTCCAGACACCACTATATGGGAAACCTTATCCCCTTCTATTTCTGTATCTTTTAATAATTCTATTACAATCTTATTTATAGTCTTTACAACTAAACCCTGTAACTCTTCTGCCCCTTTCCCTTTTAAAGCATAAACAATTCTGGTAATAACATCTTCCCCGCAGCTTATTTGGGCATTGTAGTCAGAAGATTGAGAAACCACTCTTCCTTTATTTAGATCAATTAACTGGCCATAAACAGAAGTAGTGCCAATATCTAAAGCTATGGAATAATGTTCTTTGGTAGTATCTCCTGGTTCAATATAGATAAGCTTAATTTGTTTAACTGCGTATAATATTGTTACCGTAACTTTAAAGCCATCTTGCCTAAAAACTTTACTTAATCTTTCTACAACCAGAAAATCTACTTCAATATCTTTTAATTTATGCTCTTTTTCTAAAAATAATAATAATCTATCTAAGTCATTTAAGTTATTTTGTAAGTCTGGAGCCAAAAGTTCCAGAAAATACTTTTGAACAATAGGTTTAAGAGTCCAGTCTTTAATTAAATGCTTTAAACTTTCTGGATAAAGAAGCAACTCTTTTTTCTTTTCTAATATTTCTCTATCGCTAATCCGGGATTCTACGGGAATTAAAACATCTAAGTCACTTTTTATCTTAGTAGCACAGGCTAAATAGTAGCCTCTATCAATTTCTTCCTGACTTAGTTTTCCAGTATTCTCAGTCTCAACAATTCCTTCCTTGATCACAATTTTACATTTACCGCAGGTAGTTTCTCCACCACAAGAAGCACTTACATATACACCAGCCATCTGAGCTGCTTTTAATATGTTCTCATTCTCTGGAACTTCAATATTTAATTTATTTGGAAAAAATGTTACCTGGTAGCGCTTCACAATTATTTATCTTCTATTGTTTTTATATAACCTATTTTGTAACTATTCAGCATAAACTAAGTTTAAAAATTAGTATTTCTGAGCATTGATTGAAATTAGGAAAATATTTAATTTTTAAAGAAAAAGAAGAAATTTTGTTTGAG
>JASEGW010000191.1 GCA_030017825.1 bacterium
ATAGATATGTAGTTGAAACTACACAACTTAGTTTTTTTAACTGTTAAAGATCAGTTAGAACTTTAATTTGCAAACAGAATCAATTTAATCAACTTATTTTTAATTATCTTTTCCATGTCATAAATATCATCTATTTTATCGGATTTTATTTTATAATATTCCATAATTTTCTTAAAAATAGAACTTCTCATTTTTTTAAAAACTTTATTGGTTTTAATAGTGTATAAGACATAAAGTTTTTTATTTTACTCTACATCATCTATGTGGACAAGGGGAGATAAATTTCCATATAACCATGTGTCTTCAGGATTAAACAAACTCTTCAGCGAATAAAGATACGAATACTTATAAAAATTCTCTAATGTTACCACTATTCCGTTAGGATGTTCTTTTGTAAAAAAAGAGGTATTTTTCTTTAAAGAATTGAAATCACGAAAACTGTAATAATACAAACCAATAGGAGATTTCTGGGCGTCGTTTTTGCGTGGAGGATATTTATTGATATATCCGTCAGTGGTTTTAAAATCAGATAAAACAAATGTTTTTTCACTATCTAATATGTTAAATCTAAAATTCTTAATGTCCTCAAATGTCATTCCGTCTGCATTTTTCTCATAAAGGGCAACTAATATTGGAAATTTTCCTGCTCCTGTTCCATGAAACAATGCACTGGAAAATATTTCGCCTTTTATTAGTTTGTAGTTGTCCTTAAAATCGCGCAATCTCTTAAAATTAGCTTCTTTTATTAAATATGATAGCGGATGTAACACACAAACGACATCAGCGTTAAGTTTACGATATGACTTTAAGAATGAAACACCTATATCTCTATCGTATAAATCTTCATCACATATATTTTGTCCCTTCTCTCCGTTCTTAAATTCTGATGTTGTATCATTATAAGGTGGATTGCCTATCATTATTAGAAATTCAGAAGAAGGTATTAAATATTTATCTCTATTAACTCTTTTTAAAGAATTTGTATGAAAAATAGTATGACTACTAAAATGTTGTTCGAGAAATTTACAGGCTTCTAAATCACGATCTGCTATCCGATAATCATAATACTTGATGCCAAATAAAAATGCCCCACAGCCACCAGCGCTATCAAACAAGATGACATTTTTTTGTTGTTTTCTAAGTAAGGCGTTATAAATTCATGAACCAGTCGGACAAGTTTTTCGGGAGTATAGTAATTGCCTAGTTGGATTCTTTCATTTTTCGGCCGATTCTCTTCCCCAAGAGGCTATTGATGTTTTCGAAATAGTAATTGCCTAGTTGGATTCTTTCATTTTTCGGCAGATGTTCTGCTAAATGGATTTGCATAACTATCCCCTATCTATAATTTCAAGAAGTATCTCAAGGATTTTGACAACATCATGGTTGTGTCTTTTGGAGGCCATCCCAAACACTTTCATCATAATAATAAGGTTCAAAACATTACTTTTGTTAATCACATATATAAGTTTATCACCGGCGGCAGATGATCTGCCAAGAAGATCTAACGAATTTTTAAATACTCTCAAGAGTATACAAAAATAAACCATTGGCTGAACGCCAGAGGCATACTGTTGTTTTTGAATAGATACTTCTATTTGCGTTTCATCTAAGGTTTTAATCATAAAAAGTGTCGGCAACTTAATACTTGTTTCTTCAAAATTTATTCCATTTATGGTCAACTGTGAATGGTGTTCAATCGTTATGGCTTTTTCATCTATAAAACTTGTATAACCCCTTATTTCATTGAGTAAATTTTCAACCTCTCTTTTTGTGATAAGTTTTAACTCCATCGCTTTAAAAAATATTTCCGATAATTCATAAGGATACTTTTCTTTTCCATTACTCCCGACAAAATGCTTGCTTGTTAAATTCGTTCCTTTTTCGCCTTTTTCAACATCCTTAATAGAAATATCGTAGCCTATTTGCCACTCTAAGTATGTTTGATCATCAAAAGTGACGTGGACCCCTTTGTCAAGACAATTTATTACCCTTTTTACGTTACACTTAATTAAGAATTATTAAGTTATTAAGTTTATCAAGACTATATCTTATGTCCAAATAAAACATATTAGTTTAGCGGTAGCAGCAATAGTAATTTTCTTTCTTTTTGCTACTTTTTCTTTCTTTGTTATTAACTGTTGTTATTAACTGTTAATATGTTGATAATTTTATTCTGATAAATAATAATATTATTTATCAGATTTATCTCTAAAATAGATTTATGTATGTATTTTATTCTAATTAAAATATACCTCAGCAGGAGTCAAGTAATTAAGAGATTGGTGCAGCCTTTCATGATTATAAAAGGTTAGATAATTTCCAATACCTTGTTTTGCTTCTTGGACATTTTGATAATCTTTAAGATAGACTTCTTCGTATTTGAGACTGCGCCATAATCTTTCAGTAAATATATTATCATGGGCTCTACCTCTACTATCCATACTTATTTTAATGCTTTTACCTATAAGTATTTGGGTAAAAGAAGAAGCAGTAAATTGATGTCCTTGATCACTATTAAATATTTCTGGACAATCTAATCTTAAGGCTTTATCTAAAGCTATAAGGCAAAAATCTACTTCCAGACTAGTAGAAGTTTGCCAGGAGATAACATAACGACTAAACCAATCCATAATGGCTATTAGATATAGCCATCCATGATAAAGTTTAATATAAGTTATGTCAGTAGCCCAAACATGGTTAGCTCTGTTAATAGTTAATCCTTTTAAAAGATAAGGATATATTTTATGCTCAGTATTAGATTTACTTAAATTAGGCTTGGGATATATTGCTTCAAGTCCCACTTGCTGCATTAATCTTATAACTTTTTTTCTATTAACATTATGAGCTTTTCTTCTTAAGAAAAAAGTCATCTTTATAGAACCATAGAAAGGAGTTTTAGTATATTAGACTTACTGCGAAATAAATCAGTTATTTTACAAAAATGCTATAATTC
>JASEGW010000192.1 GCA_030017825.1 bacterium
GCTTATCTCCTTTCCATCACTGTTGTTAAGTTACATCGTCCAGCTTCTTCAGTTTTTTCTATCTCATTTATTGGTTTTGCTGATTAAATTTGTGACTATTGCAATAAAATTAACTCCTTTTAACAAGATGCCTTTCTATTTTTACTAAATTTATACCTTAAATTCTTTCCAACCATCTAATTGTTTCTGCTAATCCTTTCTCTATATCATGTGTAGGATTATATTCAAGAAATCTTTTTGCTTTTTCAATATCTGCTAAAGAATGCCTCACATCTCCAAGACGAAAATCAGCATACTTCGGTTCTGTATTGTTAATATTTTCATTAAACTTACCTAATTCTTTTTTTATTATAATAAATAATCTATTTAAAGTTGTCTTTTCCCCTACAGCAATGTTATAAACCTGATTTAGTGCCTCTCTTTTTTCTGTAGTAGCTGCCAACAGATTAGCTTGAATTGTATTAGAAATATAACAAAAATCACGACTTGTTTCTCCATCACCATAAATTGTAGGAATTTTATTATTTAATAGCTCGCCAATCCACCGGGGAATAACAGCAGCATAAGCTCCTTTAGGATCTTGGCGAGGTCCAAAGACATTAAAATATCTCAATCCTATGCATTCTATGTTATAAATACGAGAAAATACATCAGCATAAAGTTCATTTACATATTTTGTAACTGCATAAGGAGACATTGGGTTCCCAATTATATCTTCCTTTTTAGGTAGTGTTGGGTCGTCTCCATATGTAGAAGAAGAAGCAGCATATACGAATCTTTTAACATTTGCGTTTCGTGCTGCTATCAGCATATTTAGAAATCCATCAATATTTGATTGGTTAGTGCTTATAGGATCATCTATTGATCTGGGAACACTTCCCAAAGCAGCCTGATGGAGAACATAATCAACATTTTTACAAGCCTTTTCACAATCATCTAAATTTCGAATATCTCCTTCTAAAAGTGTAAAAAAGTTATAAGCATTATCTCCAACTTGCTCTTTTATATCTTCTAAGTTATGTTTATGCCCCGTAGAAAAATTATCTAGACCAATAACTTTTTGCCCTAAATTGAGTAATTCCTCTAATAAATTTGAACCAATAAAACCTGCTACACCAGTAATTAGCCAAGTTTTAGGGAAATTCCTTAGTTGTTCTTTTACTTTATTTATTTGTGACATAAAATTACACCTTAATTAAAAAACGGACATAGAAAACAAAAACTTTTTTGTAAACGATTAAATAATTGAATCAAGCTAATAAGTAGTAATTGATAACTCCTTTTTTCTAACACCCACCAAATTAATACCTTATATCCTCTTTTTATCTCCTGAATAAATTCCATTTTCCCCATTATTGCTTCAAGAATAATTATATCTTGTTGATTAATTCTTTTTTTAATGCAGAATTATGCCTTAAATATATTATTTCCTTTGGCATTTTTCATGACATTACGAGTATCTATAACAAGTTGAGCATGTTCTGCAATAAACTCATAGTCATAAGAAGAATGGTCTGTAGAAATTATCACGCAATCATATTTCTTTAAATTCACTTTAGTAAGCGGTATGGACTTCATTTTAAAATCATACATACGCATCTTGTGAGTATGAGATATATAAGGATCATTATAGTCAACATTACTTCCTTTCTCTTTGAGAAGTTCTATTAGTTTTAGAGAGGGCGATTCTCTAATATCGTCAATATCTTTTTTATAAGCAAGTCCTATGATAAGAATGTTTGAATTTTTTAAGCTTTTCCCTTCTTTATTAAGAGCATCAGTTGTTTTTTGGATAACATAATAAGGCATAAGAGTATTAATCTCCCCAGCTAATTCAATAAATCTTGTGTTTAAATCATACTCTCTTGCTTTCCAGGTAAGATAAAAAGGATCTATGGGAATACAATGGCCACCAAGGCCTGGACCTGGGTAGAATGCTTGAAAACCAAATGGCTTTGTCTTTGCTGCTTCTATTACTTCCCATATATCTATATTCATCTTGTCAAAGAGTATCTTTAGTTCATTTACAAGAGCAATATTTACAGCTCTATAAATATTCTCTAAAAGTTTTGTTGCTTCTGCTGTTCTTGTAGAGGATACAGGAACAGTTTTTATAATAATATTATTATAAAGAGCACAGGCTAATTCTAAGCATTTCTCGGTGTATCCTCCTATTACTTTGGGAATAGTCTTGGTGGTAAAGTTTTTATTATTAGGATCTTCCCGTTCCGGAGAATATGCTAAATAGAAATCCTCTCCTGCTTTAAGACCTGTTTTTTCTAAAATAGTTTTCATATCATCATCTGTTGTTCCAGGATAAGTAGTCGACTCCAGAATAATAAGTTGTTCTTTCCTTAAGTATTTTGCAATTACCTCTGTGGTGCTAAAGACATACTTCATATCTGGTTCACGATTTCTACTAAGAGGGGTTGGGACACAGATAATTATACAATCCATATCCATTAGTTTTGTAAAATCAGAAGTGGGGCAAAATGATAATTTATTTTTTTTAATAATAGAGATATCGATATGCTTTATATAACTTTTTCCATCTTTTAGTAAACTAATCTTTTCTTCATCTACATCAAACCCAAAGACTTGAAAACCAGAGTTTAGAAACTCTATAACCAATGGTAAGCCTACATACCCTAAACCAATAACCCCTATTTTAGCTTCCTTGTTTTTTATTTTTTTAATTAATAACATATAAGTATCCTTCTGAGCATCTTCAAAACTTTTGTATTTATAAACACCTTTTGGCACTTTTCCCCCAATCTTTTTAAGGAAACTCATAGAATAGACTTATTGCGAAATAAATCAGTTATTTTACAAAAATGCTATAATTGCTTTACTGACAAGGCAATAGAGCTATTTATTAAAAATCAACAATTTTTGAATAAC
>JASEGW010000193.1 GCA_030017825.1 bacterium
TTATGCTTATTTATTGAGGTTTTCTTAATTTTTAGTTTTCATATTCGCGTTATTACTCATGATGGGTTACGTGTTACGATGTTTCAAGGAGTATAAATGAATCAAGATAATAAATTATTCATTGTAGATGGCCATAGTTTAATTTATAAAGCTTTTTATGCCATAAAATCTCTTACTAATTCCAAGGGAGAACAAACTAATGCTGTTTATGGCTTTACTAGTATGATTTTAAAGCTACTTTCAGATCAAAATCCAAGTTTTTTAATAGTAGTTTTTGACTCTAAGACTCCAACTTTTAGACACGAACAGTATAAAGAATATAAAATGCAGCGTAAAAAAATGCCCTGCGAACTAAAAGCTCAGATACCTTTAATTATGAAAGTTCTTACTGGTCTTGGAATAAGCTATTATAGCGAAGATGGTTTTGAAGCAGATGATGTAATGGGAACTTTGGCTAAGAAGTACCATGACCATTTTAATGAAATAATCTTAGTGGCCAATGATAAAGATATCTTGCAATTAGTAAATAAAAAAGTAAAAGTATGCTCTGCAAAGAAAGGAATTTCAGAAATAATTATTTATGATGAAGAAGAAGTAAAAAGAAGATATGGAATCTCTCCTTCCCAAATTCAAGATATGTTATCTTTAATGGGAGATAGCTCAGATAATATCCCAGGTATTCCTGGGGTTGGCGAAAAAACAGCTGTAAAATTAATTCAATCTTTTGGTAGTTTTGAAAACTTAATCAAGCATATAGAAGAAGTCACTCCTTTGAGAATTAAAGAAAAGATAAAAACCCATCTTGAGCAAGGCATATTTAGTAAAAAATTAGTCACTATAGATACTGAAGTGCCCCTAAAAATAAGTATTCAAGACCTAGAAAAAAAGAATCTAAATCACCAAAACCTTAAAGAGATATTTTCTTACTTAGAATTTTATAGTTTTCTAGAAAAGTTTGGAAAAGAAAAGAATGAACCATCTTTAACCTATCAGAAAATAAAAGAAGTATCAGAATTTCTAAATTTAAAAACGAAAATACTTAAAGAGAGAGAACTTTCTTTTTTTATATTAGCTTCTTGTATTGATGTAATGCAAGCAGATCTATTAGGCATAACTATAGGCCTAAAAGATAAGAGTATCTATTTAATTCCTTCTAAATTATTTTTAGGAGATGGAAAAAGCGTGGCAAAAGAAATCTTTATTGAGAAGAAAATCATAAAATTTGGCCATAATCTAAAAAAGAGTATGATTCTCTTAAAAAAATATGATATTGAGATAAGTAACTATTTTGACCTTATGATTGCTTCTTATTTGCTAAGATCTTCTATCACAAAACATAGTTTAGAAAATATGGCTGCTTTTTATCTTAATGAGTATGGGAAGACTTACAGTCAATATTTAGAAAAGACCAAAGAGGTTTCTGGTATAGAATCAGAAGAAGTAAAAGATTATATCTGCCAAGAGATTAGTTTGATTGTAGCTATAAAAAATATTTTAATAGATAAGCTAAAAGAAGAATCTCTGGAAGATGTTTTTTATCATATAGAACTTCCTCTGGTAAAAGTTTTAAGTGATATGGAGTATGCTGGAATAAAGATTGACATTGTATTTTTAAGGGAGTTTTCTCATATTCTGCAAAATAGCATAAAAGAGATTTCTGGAGATATCTATGCTATTTCCAGAGAGGAGTTTAATATTAACTCCTCCAAACAGTTAAGCTATATCCTTTTTGAAAAACTGAGACTTCCTATGCAAAAAAAGATTAAGACAGGATATTCTACAGATGAAAAGGTCTTGATGAAACTAAGCCAATATCATGAACTACCTTTACTAATCTTAAGATATCGAGAACTTTCCAAACTTTTTTCTACCTACGTAGAAGCTTTACCTAAATTAGTGAATAAAAAAAGTGGGAGATTGCATACTTCTTATAATCAAACTGGAACCCTGACTGGAAGGCTAAGTAGCAGCAATCCTAACTTACAGAATATTCCCATTAAATCAGAATTAGGCAGAAGAGTTAGATATGCCTTCATTCCTGAAAAGGATAAAACATATATTTCTGCTGATTACTCTCAGATAGAACTACGCATCCTGGCTCATTTTTCTCAAGATGAAACTTTAATAGATGCTTTTAAGCAGGACCAAGATATTCATCAACAAACTGCAACTAATATATTCAATGTTGCTTTGGAAAAAGTCACTAATGAAATGCGTCGTTTTGCTAAAATAATAAATTTTGGCATTATTTATGGAATGAGCGCCTTTGGTTTAAGTGAAGAGCTAAAAATTACTCCGGCTGAAGCTCAGAGTTATATTGAAATATATTTTAGAAAGTACTCTGGGATAAAAAGATATATAGAGGAAACTATTGAAAAAGCTTCCATTGAGGGATTTGTAGCTACTATTTGGGGAAGGAAACGTTTTTTTCCAGAGATAAATTCTCTTCATAAACAGATTAGAGAACAAGCTATAAGAATGTGCATAAATACTCCTATTCAAGGCAGCGCAGCTGATTTAATAAAATTAGCTATGATTAATCTTGCTCAAGAAATCAATAATAACAATTTAGAAAGTAAGATGCTTTTACAGATTCATGATGAGCTTATCTTAGAAGTACCTCAAGAGGAACTATCTTTTATGAAAAATAAAGTGAAGGAAATTATGGAAAATGCTGCCCATCTTTTAGTTCCCCTGAAGGTAAATATTAAAATTGGTGATAACGGTTACGAAGTGTTAAAGTAATTCAAAACAATCAAGAAAAATAAGCTTTAATTTAATAAGAAATTATGGTATATTAATCTGGGTTCGATTTAAATATAAGTTTAAGGATTAATATTTTTTGTTAAAATTTCAAT
>JASEGW010000194.1 GCA_030017825.1 bacterium
TATAGCATTTTTGTAAAATAACTGATTTATTTCGCAGTAAGTCTAATATACTAAATGATGAGCAAGGCAAAAAAGTTAAACTGTAAACCTAATAGTTATGGTTTTTTTATATAGCGAGCATAAGTATTATTATAAGGAAAAACATATTGCTTGTTATAGGTGATATTGCTATTATTTTTTATGAAAATTAATCAAAATAAAATTGTATTTGTCTTGATAATTCTTCTTTTTGCTTCTAATGTTCTAGCCCAAGAAATAAGGGTAAAAATTGGAAGCTTTAAAGAAGTTTATTTTTCATCTCCTGATGTATATAAGATTATTAAAAAAGCAAGTAGAGAAATTTTATATCAAGGCAATAATCATAAGATAGCATCTGTTTTTGAGAGAAATATAAAAATTTCCAATATGGGTGTCTATGAGAATGCTTTAATAATAGAATCTATCCCAGAATCTTTTATAGAGGTGAACAAGAGAAAGTATAGAGGAAACATAGAACTTAGGGTTTCTGAAAATAGTGTTAAAGTAATAAATATAATTGATATAGAAAAGTATTTATATGGGGTAGTTGGCATGGAAGTGCCACCAAAATGGCCAACAGATGCCCTTAAGGCTCAGGCTGTTATATCTAGAACATTTGCTTTGAAAACCTTAAATAAACATCAAGATGAAGATTGCAATTTATGCAATAGCTGGCATTGTCAGGTTTATGGTGGAGTAAATAATGAAGACCCGAGAGTTAGAGAGGCTGTAGATGACACGAGAGGGCAGGTTGTAGTTTATAAGAATGAAATTATTCATGCTTCTTTTCATGCTTGTTGTGGTGGAATGACTACCGAATGCAATTTGGTGTGGAATGGAGAAAATTATTCTTATTTGAGGATGGTGGTAGATCCCTTTTGTGGAAATTCCCCTCACTGGAGGTGGGAAAAGGTATTGTCTGCATCATTGATTAGGAAAAAATTATTAGAAAAGAATATAAGTATTGGAAGAATATATAGCATTACTCTCTTAGACAGAAAAAGGGATGGAAGGGCTAAAAATATTCTTATAAGGAACTCAAAGGAAAGATTAATCATAAACAGTAATAGTTTTAGATTGATTATGGATCCTCTAATTGTAAAGAGTACTAATTTTACAGTTACGAAAAGACGTGATAAATTTATATTTTCAGGACGTGGATGGGGGCACGGTGTAGGACTTTGTCAATGGGGAGCAAAGGCTATGGCTGAGAGCGGTAAAAGCTATACCCAAATATTAGGATTTTATTATCCTGGAACTAATGTAAAAAATACAATTAGTTTGAATATGCAGGAAATTTTTCACAAAAATGATCCACTTTGTAAGTACCACGAAGAAAACAAAAGTTTAAATCAGAATAAAAATTAACAAAGACAGATTATGAGAAAACTTTGAGATAAAATTTAATAATTATACTCCCTATTAATCAAAAGGTCTTATAGAAATAAAGAAAAATTAGAATAAAAACAACTTTCTTACACTCATTCTCAAAGCACATCCTGTGCTTTTCCGAGGTAAAGCGTGATTTTACATCCATGTAAAATCTTCACGCTTTAAATCCGTTTAAAGAAAATTATTTTTATTCTAATTTTTATATGCGAACTTTTGGTTAATAGAAAGTATAATATCTGTCTTTTTTGTCCTTTGTGTACTTTGTGTGAGAAGAATTAGTCGTATAAAGGTGTGTTTTGAAATTACAAGAATTAGATTACAAGCTACCATCTTCTTTAATTGCTTATGAATCTTTAAAGAAAAGAAGCCACTCTAAGTTGTTAACCATAAAAAAAGAGAGTGGAAAGATCAAGCATGAAATGTTTATAGATATATTAGATTATCTTAATCCAGGAGATGTTTTAATATTAAACGACACCAAAGTATTTCCAGCGCGCTTAGAGGGTGTTGATATTGCGAATAATTCTAAGGTGGAAGCTCTTTTTTTAGAAAAATTTATATCACCGAATATATGGAAATCGTTAATCAAACCAGGTAAAAAGCTAAAAATAGGAAATATGTTTAATTTTAATAACAAAATATTTGCAAAGATTATAGAAATAATCGATAAGGTAGCTATATTAGAATTAAAATATGAAGGAAAGATTCTTGAAATATTAGAACAAATAGGCAAAGTTCCTCTTCCTCCATATATCAAGAGAGAAGAGAGAGAGGAAGATAGGATAGCTTATCAAACTATCTATGCTCGAGAAGTTGGTTCCATTGCTGCCCCTACGGCAGGTTTTCATTTTACAGAAGAATTAATAAAGATGATAGAGAAAAAAGGAATAAGTATTGTTTTTATTACTTTGCATGTAGGGTGGGGAACTTTTAAACCTATAAGGAGCAAAAATATAGAAGACCATGATATGCAATCTGAGAATTATCAGATAAATGAAGAAGCTGCAGAAGTTATTAATAAATGCAAGGGAAGAGTAGTAGCAGTAGGGACAACAGTTACTAGGGCTTTAGAATCAGCGTATTGCGAAGAAGTAAAAGAAGTTTTGAGCGGGAAAAGAAATACAAATATTTTTATATATCCAGGTTATAGATTTAAAGTTGTTGATGCTGTAATTACAAATTTTCATTTACCAAAATCTACGATTTTAGCTTTAGTTTATGCTTTTGCCGGGAAACAATTAATACAAAATGCCTACCAAGAAGCCATAGAGAAAGAATATAGATTTTATAGCTTTGGCGATGCTATGTATATTTATTAATTAACCTGAGTTCGATATAAATCTAAGTTTAACCCATCTTTACCACTAAATATAAATAAGTTTAATAATCCCAAGAGGTCAAGTTTTTTTATGGGCACTACAGATTTT
>JASEGW010000195.1 GCA_030017825.1 bacterium
AAATTAAATATTTTCCTAATTTCAATTAATGCTCAAAAATATTAATCCTTAAACTCATATTTAAATCGAACTCAGGTTAATTAAACTTTAATTTAAAGCGTCTTTAATCAAAAAAGGAGGGAAATTTATGAAAGGTGTTATTATGGCAGGAGGTTTTGGTACCCGTATGCGTCCTCTTACGTGCAATATTCCTAAACCTATGATACCTGTAATGAACGTACCTGTTATGGAACATATTGTTAAACTTCTAAAAAAACATGAAATTACTGATATAGTATCTATTCTTTATTACCAACCAGAGATTATTCGTAACTATTTTCAAGATGGAAGTAAATTTGGAGTTTCCATGACTTATGTTTTAGCTTCAGAGAATTATGACACTGCAGGAAGTGTTAAAAATTCTCAAAAATACTTAAAAGACGAATCTTTCATTATTATTAGTGGAGACATTTTAACTGATTTTGACTTAAATGCTGCTATTAAGTTTCATCAAGATAGAAAAGCACTGGCTACTATAACTTTAACAAGAGTAACCAATCCTTTAGCCTTTGGAATTGTAATTATTGATGAGAGAGGAAAAGTTGTTAGATTTTTAGAAAAACCCAGCTGGGGAGAAGTCTTTAGCGATACTATAAATACTGGTATATATATATTGCAACCAGAGATATTTGAATATATTCCCAAAGAAAAAGAATACGATTTTAGTAAAGATTTATTTCCTTCTATTTTAGCTAAAGAAATGGAATTATATGGGTATGTAGCTAAAGGATATTGGAAGGATATTGGAGATTTAGAAGAATATCGACAAGTTCATTATGATATATTTAAAGGAAAAGTAGCAGTTGATATTCTAGGAAAAAGACAAAATTATATAGGAAAAGAAGTTTGGATAGATGAAAACTGTCAAGCTTCTGATAGCGTAGAATATATAGATGGAGTTGTTGTAGGAAAGAATTGTAAAATTGGCAAGAATATAAAGTTACAGAATGTAATCTTAGGAAATGGTTGTATCGTAGAAGATAATACAAAGATTATCAATAGTATTATTTGGAATGAGGTGAAAATTGGTAGAAGCGTAGAACTTCGGGAAAATGTTATTGGAAAAAATACTCAAATTTTAGATGGAGCTTATTTACAAGAAAAAGCTTTAGTAAGCGATGAATGTTTAATTGGAAAACATTCTTCTTTAAAAGATAATGTAAAAATATGGCCTTATAAAGTTGTAGAAGATGGAGCAGTTTTACTAACTAGTTTAATCTGGGGTGAGCGTTGGTCTAAAAATTTATTTGGAAAATATGGAGTAGTAGGATTAGCTAATGTAGAAATTACTCCAGAGTTTGCTTCTAAATTAGGTGCTTCTTACGGAGCTACTTTTACTAAGGGATCTTCTATAATTACTAGTCGAGATCATCATAAGGCTTGCCGTATGATTAATAGAGCTCTAATGTCAGGCGTTCTCTCTACAGGAGTAAATGTTCGTGACTTAGGAGCTATTCCTCTTCCAGTAGCTCGTTATCAGATTGGAATTACTGGAGAACAGGGAGGACTTCATGTAAGAAGATCTCCTCATGCTCCTAATCAATTAGAAATTAGTTTCTTTGATTCCAAAGGCTTAGATATACCAGTAAAGAAAGAAAAAGCCATTACCCAACTATTTTTTAGAGAAGATTTTAGAAGAGCTGACATTGGCGATACTGGAAATCTTTCTTTTCCTTATAGAACTATGGAATACTATAAAGAAGGTTTTTTTGATAAAATTGACAAAAATTTAATTTCTCAAAGTGATTTTAAGATTGTCGTTGATTATGGGTTTGGTGGCGCCTCTACAGTATCTCCTTCTATTTTTGGTAGTTTTGAATGTGAGGTATTAGCCATAAATTCTCATTTGGATGTAAATAAAATAAATGAGGTTTATACTAAAACCAATGCCATGCTACAGCAGTTATCTAATATTGTGGTTACTCTTAAAGCTGATGTTGGCTTTATGTTAGACTCTGAAGCAGAGCGTATCTTTATAGTAGATGATAAGGGAAGAATTTTAGCAGATAGCTTTGCTTTAGTATTGATTTCTTCTCTTCTAGCTCAGACCTATCCAGAATCTAATGTGGCTGTTCCAGTAAATATAACTCGCACCATAGAAAAATTAGTAAAAAAAGTAAAGAGAACTAAGACTGCTCCTAGGGCTATGATGGAGGAAAAAGATATTGTAATGGTAGGAAATGGAACTGGTGGATTTATCTTTCCTCAATTTCAGCCAACTTTTGATGCCATGTATACTGCTGTAAAAGTTTTAGAACTCATGGCTAAAAGCGGATTGAAACTAAGTGAATTGGTAAATAATATTCCTCCCTTTTTTATTGCTTATGAAAAAGTTCCTTGTCCTTGGGAAAAGAAAGGTGAGATAATGAGAGAAATGATTGAATTTACCAAGAATGAAAATGTAGAACTTATAGATGGAATTAAAGTATATCATAAAGAAGATTGGGTACTTTTAATCCCTGATGCTGATCGACCGTTTTTCCATGTCTATGCAGAATCAGATTCCATGGAAAAAGCAAAGGCTCTAGCTTATAATTATATTGATAAGATAAAAACCAAATTATAAGAAGATGAATTTAAACATAAACAATCCAATCTCGATATAAATTCTTAAACTCTAAAACAAAGAAACATATTTTTACATTAAACTTGAGTTATTAATAGTCAATTATTTTTAATTACTATTAAAATTATTAAATTTAAATGTAACTATCCAGCAATGTTCAATGTAACAACATATTTCCTTAGTGCGAAGTTTAAAAATTAATA
>JASEGW010000196.1 GCA_030017825.1 bacterium
TCGAATTTTACTTTAGTGTGCTACAATACCTAATTATTTTTGCATGGGTACTTAAGTTGCTTAGATGTTACCGAATTGGTTGACAAGTACAAATAAGATCAATATGCTCCCTTGCCCGATAGGACAATAGGAATTGTTTTTAATAGAATGGTAATATCTAACCAGATAGACCATTTTTCTATATAGTAAATATCAAGCTCTACCATTTCTTCAAAAGTAAGATTGCTTCTACCGCTTACTTGCCAAAGTCCAGTAATACCTGGAGAAACATTTGTTCTCTGGCTAGCCCAGAAACTATAGTCTTCTTTATTTTCTAAATACTTTATATCGATAGAAGGAAGAGGGCGGGGGCCTACTAAGCTCATTTCACCTTTTATGATATTAAATAATTGAGGCAATTCATCCAAGCTATATTTTCTTAGAAATTTTCCTAATTTAGTTATGCGTAAATCGTTTTGCAACTTAAATAGAAATCCATCTGCATATTCTTTTCGCATTTCTTGGGAGATTGTTTTGTCAGCATCTTTAAACATAGAACGAAACTTATAGAAATTAAAATAACGTCCTCCTTTTCCCGTTCTTTTTTGGGTATAAAAAACAGAACCAGGAGAGTCAATTTTAATTAAGATAGCTATTATTAAGAAAACCGGAAGAAGTATGATTAAACTTAAGGTGGCTACTATAATATCGAAAAATCTTTTTGTTATAGCATCCCACCTTTCTAATTCGATTCTATGTATAGCAATTAAAGGAAAACCATTTATCTCGGTGATACTAACTTTTCGGGAAAATAAGCTTAAAAGGTCAGGTACCATATCTAAATGAACATCCATTCTACCACAAATAGTTGCTATATACAGAAGTTCTTCTCGCATAAGAGTAGGATCCCAAATAATAAGTCGATTTATACTATACTTATTGATAATATTTTCACAGTCAGAAACCTTTCCAATGATATTGTTTTTTACCAAATCTGGTAAATCTGTTTTTTTTGAGAAAGATTTACTAGCTAAATACCCTAAAAAATTAAAGCTTAAATTAGGGTCGGTCTTAAAAAAAGAAACCATTTTTTGAACTTTTTTATTTATGCCCACAATAGCTACTTTTTCTAAACCAATCTTTTTTATTTTTAGCCAGGCTAAAATTTGTTTTTCTATAAAATGACTTAAGCACATAACAAGAAATACATCAAAAGAACAAAGAAAGATTAAGGAGCGGGAATAATTTTCAGATTTAAAAAGAAAAGCCATAGCTATTAGGATAAAGGTAACATAAAAAACACTTTTTAAAATTAGAAATAAGATATCAAGAGAAGATCTTTTTTTAAACAGATTGTAAAGACCAAATTTATTAAATGTTACTATATATAAAATAAGAATAAAGTATAAAGAAGGGATAAATTTTGCAGCCATAGAAATGCTGCTAAATTTTACAGCAAAGTAAGTGTTAAAATAGAGCCTAAAATAAAAAGTTAAGTAGAAAGAGACTAATATAAGTATGGCATCAATGACTACCTTGATGAAGATAAATAATTTTTGACCTCGTTGTGGTTTTAGCATAGGACTATTAAGTTTTTAAATAAGAATATAAGAAGCTGTTATCGGTTTTAAATTGTTGTTTACCTGATTTATCAAGTTTATATTCAATCTACATTAATTATCTCAATGATTATATTATACTTGTTTGAGATATAATTTCAAGAAAGAAATAATTATAAAAAAGGAGAAAAAGATATTAAAAATGTTTTAACTCAGCGGATAATAGAATTTTTCTACAAGTACAATAATTCCCTAAATGACATAAAGCGAGCTTTGAGGTGGTAAAATTAAAAGGAAGATTAATTCTGTTGGGTTCTCCAAAGCCAATAGTTATATGGGGAAAGAAGTTCTTAAAGCTTGAGTTCTTGAGATAATTCTTAATCCAAAACAAGGTTATTTCCTCAACTTGTGGTGATGGGTATACCATGTCTAAAGTTATATTGTAAGTAAAATAAGGAGAAATATCGTTCATGATGGATTCATGTAGCAGTTGAAGTTCCTTTGTTTTCTCTATCTTAAAACCAGATACTTTTTTACCAGTAGGGATGGTATCTGCATAAATATCAGTAGCCTTTAAGTTCATAGGAGAAAACATTTCTGCAACTCTATGCAAATTATTTTGGATTGAAACAAGGTCTTTTCTTCTTATTCCTCCCATAGCCAAAGAAATGTGTGGTAAGCAATTTTCCTTATTTAGGATAATTTTATTGTCAAATACTTTTAATAGTTCTTTATTTACTGCAATTACTTTATTCATCATATTTTCAGAAGGTAGTAAAACAATATCAACGGCTATTTTTGACATTTCTTATTGAAAATATAAATTATTATTTACTAAGAATACTGCTTGCTACTTCGTCTTTGTCTGCATTAATAGTCATTATTCCAAGGACAATAGGACAGAACAAAACTTTCTTTCACTTCAACATTTTATACATCATTATAAAATAACATACTCTCTATTTTATATTAAAGTCAAGATAAATATCTTTTAGTTATTGAGTTTTTATCTTTTCTCTTGTTTTTTGTAGAATTTAATTACATTTCTAAAAAATTGATAAAAACATTGTCAAAGCAAGGTTTATAATTTTTTTCTGGTGTTAGAAAAAACATGAAACATCTTTTAACTAAAGAACAACATAAACTTTTAAAACTTAGACAACGTATAGAAGGAGTATTCTGTAATCTAAAGTATAGACTAAAGATAGAAACTTCTACGGCT
>JASEGW010000197.1 GCA_030017825.1 bacterium
TAAAAATTAAATATTTTCCTAATTTCAATTAATGCTCAAAAATATTAATCCTTAACCTTATATTTAAATCGAACTCAGGTTATAATAGAGTGCTATTTTAATGTTTATGTTATAAAAAATAGGGTAAAGGTTAGTAATTACTGAATAGTTATAATAAGGAAGGCATGAGTGCCTAAATTTAGATTTAGCTTACAAAGACTGATAGATGTAAGAAAACATCGTGAAGAAGTACTGATAAATGAGTTAGCTGTTGTTAAGAGAAAATATTTGGACGAAGAAGAGATTTTGGAGGATTTAAAAGAATTATTAAGTATCAATGTTAGAAGATTAAAAGAAAGACAGGAAAGAATAGCTTCTATCGAAGAAATTATTCTATATTATAATTACTTTACTAAGATGGATGAGGAGATACTTAAACAAAAAGAAAAATTAAAGAAGATTCAGGAAGAAATTAATATAATTACTGAAAAATTAATTAAAGCTTCCCAAGAAAAGAGAGTTGTAGAAAAGTTAAGAGAGAAGCACTTAAGCGAGTTTAGAAAACTAATAGAAAAATTAGAACAAAGTGACATGGATGAAATTGGAATAAATCTTCATTACAGGAAAGTTAGATAATTATTTAGTTACCAATAAATTGAGCTACAAAAAAATAAAAAACTAAAAGTTTAAACGAGAAAAACAGAATATAGATAATGAGCTTCAAGAAAAAATAATTAGCTTCTTATTTTTTTCCTTCTATCTTTATCTGGTCTCGTATAACCTGATTTACCACTAATATCTTGGTAGCTTTGCAGATAAGTAGTTGCAGAAAAAGGTAAATTATTTAAAAAAATTGTCGATAAGGTTAATAGGGGAAAATGTTAGAAAGTTTACAAAATGTTTTAGGGCGTATTCAGGATATAAAAAATAAATTTTATATTTCAAGTTATTCAAGTCAAGCTGATGATTTTAAGGAAATACAAGCGGATAATTTTAAGGAAGTGTTGAATAAAAGTATTTATAAAAATAATGGTTTTCAAAATACAGAATTCGATAATATAATAAAGGAGAAAGCCTATAAGTATCAAATAGACCCTAAATTAGTAAAAGCTATAATAAAGGTAGAATCAAACTTCAATCCTAAAGCTGTTTCTCCTAAAGGAGCTATGGGGCTAATGCAGCTTATAAATAATACAGCTAAAGAGATGGCAGTAAAAGATACGTTTGACCCCCAAGAGAATATAGAAGGAGGGGTGAAGTATCTTAAATATTTGCTAAAGGAGTTTAACCAGAATATACCTTTGACTTTAGCTGCTTATAATGCTGGTCCTAAAAGAGTTAAGGAAGCCCAGGAGATTCCAAATATAAAAGAAACCCAGGATTATGTAAGAAAAGTTTTAAACCTATACAGAAATGCAGAGTCATAAGTTATAAAAAATGGCTAAAAAAAAGTTAGTATTAACTATACTATTATTAATTTTAAATATAGGCTTAATAATTGGCGGATTATTTCTTTTAGATTATATTGGGGTAATTAAAGGTGGAGAGATATTGTCTAAGATTCCTGGACTTGGCAAAAAACCAACTAAGATTACCTGGACTATGCTAGAGGAAGAAGAGCTACAAAAGGTAAGAGATTCTATTGAAGAAAAACTAAAAGATTTAAAAAAGAATGAATCAGAACTTAAAGTAAGAGAAGAAAATGTTGATAGAAGAGAAAAAGAACTTAAGCTTTGGGAAGCAAAACTGACTGAGGAAGAAAGATTGTTTGAAGAACGTGTTGCTTATTATGAAGATGAAGAGGAGAAGCTTAAAAAATTAGCTAAGTATTACCAAAACATGAATCCTCGAGAAGCTGCTTTAATTATGGGAAACTTAGATGATATGACTGTAATTAATATACTTAAAAGAATGAAAGATGAGACAGTTGCTATTACTTTAATGAAGATGGATCCTAAGCGAGCTAGCGAAATATCTCGCAAGATGAGTGAATAAAAATAATAAATTAACCTGAACTTGATACAAGAATACACTTCTTTGTTTTTAAGTTTAAATCTATATCAAACTTAGGTTAATTAAGAATAATAAATCTAGCCACGGATGGCTTAAATGATCAAGAAAGAAATAAGATCAAAGTATATCCGTGGCTTTTTATATTTTTAAAGATAATTTAGTTTGTATAGTTTGTATATATTTATTATATATTTCATATTTATATAGAAAGGAGAGATAATGGAAAGCGCAGTTGATTTACTTCTAAATATAAAGAACTGCCAAATTCAAAGAGAGGAGGATTTTGCAAAAAGGAGGGATTTGGAATCTTTAGATAAGGAGGAAAGAAAATTTAAGGAAACCTTAGCAAATATCCAAAATAATAAAGAAAAAAAAGACGTTGTGGAAGATAAAGATATTTTAGAAAAAGAATTAGAAGAGGTGGTAAAAAAATTAGCTAAAGATAGAGATATGGACAGTAGTGAAGCAGAAAAATTACTTATAAAAATGTTTCAGATTTTAAAAAAGAATAAACTATCTTTAAGTAAAATATTAGAAAAATTAAAAATAAAAAAAGAAGATTTGTTAGGTATTTTAGAAAATTATAAAGGTTTGTTAAAATTAGATAAAACTGTTGCTGAGTTAAAAGAATTAATTGAGATGAATAAAATGATAAATGAAAATGATAAGAAGTTAGCTAAAAATGATTCTAAAGCAAATATCCAAAATAATAAAGAAAAAAAAGACGTTGTGGAAGATAAAGATATT
>JASEGW010000198.1 GCA_030017825.1 bacterium
AAGGAATTATAACATTTTTGTAAAATAACTGATTTATTTCGCAGTAAGTCTAATAAATTAACATAATAAGTAGCTAATCTTTTCGAACTATTTGGTTTCTTTTAGGACCTATAGAAATTAAATCTACTTTTACTTCTAACATCTTTTCAATCCAAAGCAAATACTTTTTTGCATTAAATGGTAAATCTTTATAATCAGAAATTCCTGAAATATCTTCTTGCCAACCAGGAAAAGTTTCATAAATAGGTTCACATTCTCTTAATACTTTTAGAGAATGAGGAAAGTTTTTTAAGACCTCTTGCTCATATTTATAACCAATACAAATCTTTATATCCTTTAAACCTGATAAAATGTCTAATTTGGTAACAACTATATTTCTAAACCCATTGACTTGCTTGGCATACTTTAATGCTACCATATCTAGCCAACCACAACGCCTAGGCCTTCCTGTAGTAGCCCCAAATTCTTTTCCTTTAGTCCTAATATTACTATTCATCTCTTCGCTAAACTCTGTAGGAAAAGGGCCCCCTCCTACCCGAGTTGTATAAGCTTTGGTAATGCCTACTACTTTATTAATAACCGTAGGGCCAATCCCGATTCCTGTACAAGCTCCTCCAGCAATTGTATTAGAGGAAGTAACATAAGGAAAAGTGCCATAACATACATCTAAAAGTGTTCCCTGGGCTCCTTCAAATAATATTTTCTTTTGCTTTCTTATGGCTTCGTCAAGATATACTACAGTATTTAATAAATATTTCCTCAACTTTTGACCATATTCTAAATACCCTTCTTTTATTTTACTAAAGTCAAACTCCCCCCAACCATTATATTGCTTAAGAAAGAATTTCTTTTCCTCTAAATTCTTTTTTAGTTTTTTTACAAATATCTCTTCCTCTAAAAGATCAATTGCTCTAATTCCCACCCTTGCTACCATGTCCATATACGCAGGACCAATACCTTTTCCAGTAGTTCCAATCTTGCCTTTTCCTCTTATTTGTTCATTTATTCTATCAAGACAAGTATGGTAAGGCATTATAATATTAGCAATTTCACTAACAAAAACTCTATTTTCAATATTTACTCCTAAAGCTTGTAAATTCTCAATCTCCTCAATTAATACTTTAGGATTAATTACCACTCCACTTCCAATGACGCAAGCAATATCCTTATGCAAAATACCGCAAGGAATTAAATGCAAGACTAACTCTTTATCCTCATAAACTACCGTATGTCCAGCATTATTCCCACCTTGAAAGCGTGCCACAATATCAACATCTTTACTTAGATAATCTACTATCTTGCCTTTGCCTTCATCCCCCCACTGGGCACCTATAATTATTGTAATAGCCATTGTTACTCCTCAGCCAAAATATCTATAATATTTAATATTTCTTCTTTTTTTGTAAAATAGTCCACAATCTTGACCTCTTCTTCAGATAGTCCTATAAATATAGTTTTTTCAATATTTTTTTTTCGGACATAATTTAGAATATCCTCTTCATTTTTTGCTTCCAAAGCTATCTCTACCCAAACTTCTTTCTTTCTTAAATTATTTGCTAAATCGTAGGCTATTTTTAAAAAAAACGAATCTTCCCTGCAGCAAATTATTAAATATTTTTTTCTAGTCTTTATTTCTTTAAAGATATCTTCTGAACTTAAAGCTAAAAATAGTCTTTCTATGCCTACAGCAAAACCTGTAGCTGGAAGATCCGTTCCAAATTGAGCAATTAAATTATCGTATCTTCCTCCTCCGCAGATAGAATATCCTACATTAGGTACAAATGCTTCAAAAACCAATCCTGTATAATAATCAATGCTTCTAAGTATTCCTAAATCTATGATTATTTTATTTTTTAAGCCATAAGATTTTAAGATATCATAAACTGATCCTAAATTTTCTAAAGCTGCTTCCCCTTCTTTATTTATAACTAATTCCTTACTATTTAAGATAGAATCATCTTTACTATAAGAGTTTGTTAATTTAACAATAGCTTCTTTTTCTTTATCTTTTAGTTTAATGTTTAACAGTAAACTTTCCACTTCCCCTAAATTTTTCTTATGAATAGCACTTCGTAAATTTCTTTCTACTACTTCGGAAATATTTGCATCCTTAATAATACTTTTATACAAGTTTACTTGACCTAAATCTATTTTAAAATCTTTTATGCCTACACCTTCTAAAAGAGAAGATAAAAGAGAAATCACTTCGGCATCAGCTTTAGGGTAAGAGTATCCAATTAATTCGACTCCTGCCTGGTAAAAT
Source organism: bacterium (assembly GCA_030017825.1). Lineage (GTDB taxonomy): Bacteria > UBA9089 > JAHJRX01 > JAHJRX01 > JAHJRX01 > JASEGW01. The sequence goes on from JASEGW010000198.1 coordinate 2,264, forward strand.
TCTCGACTCTTACCTGTTTGCAGTTCCTCATATCTAAAGATATTTGATAAATAATATACTCTAATAGGAATATCAAAGCTTTTAGGCATGGAGGCTATTAATCGAGCCACTGGAGTAGTCATATCAGACCGCAAAGCCAATATTTGGCCACTTCGGTCTAATATTTTATACATATTATTTTTTATTAAATCTCCAGCCCCAATAGTTAAACTTTCAAAGAATTCAAAAGTAGGAGTTATAACTTCTTCGTATCCCCAAAGCTCAAAAATATTCCTTATTTTATTCTCTAAATATCTTTTTTTCTTAGCTTCTTCAGGTAAAAATACTTTTACTCCTTTTGGAATTCGGATATTTTTTTTCATATTATTCAGTATTTAGCATTAAATAACCTGAATTCGATTTAAATATAGGTTTAAGGATTAATATTTTTGAGCATTAATTGAAATTAGGAAAATATTTAATTTT
>JASEGW010000199.1 GCA_030017825.1 bacterium
AGCGAAGAAATATTAATCCTTAAACTTAAAATAAAGGAACATATTCTTATGTCGAGCTCAAGTTAAATAAGATGATAGATTAGAGTAACTAAGGTAGTGTTGCGTTCTGTATTTTACGCTTTAAATTTATTAAGATGTCCTATTTACTAAAACAAAAAGCTTGGAAACTATTAAGCGAAGAAAAATCATGTCTTGGTAAAAGGTATACCCATGAAGAAGTAAAAATTGTTTTAGTCTTTCCAAATACTTATTCTTTAGGAATGAGTAATTTGGGCTTTCAGACTATATTTAATTTACTTAACCAAAGAGATGATATACATTGCGAGCGAGCTTTCCTGCCTGAAAAAACAGAGATTACTGAATATATTCGCACCAATACCTCCTTGTTTAGTTTAGAATCTCAAACACCTCTTAAAGATTTTGACATTATTGCCTTCTCAATATCTTTTGAATTAGACTACCTAAATGTTCTAAGAATCCTTACCTTAGCTAAGTTACCTATCTTAAGTGAAGAAAGAGATATTTCTCCTTTAATTATTTCTGGAGGAGCTACTTGTTTCTTAAATCCAGAACCGCTCGTTGATTTTATAGATTTATTTATTTTAGGAGAAGGAGAAGAGGTGCTTCCTGACTTTATAGAAGAATACAAAAAAGAAAAAAATAGTTCTAAAAATAGCATTTTAGATAATCTAAGCAAAGTAAAAGGTATTTATGTTCCATCTTTATTTAATATTCAATATACTCAAGAAGGAAAAATTTTAAAAATTGAAGGGAAAAAGAATCTTTTAAAGAGAGTATCTTTAAAAGATATAAATAATTCTTGTAGTTATTCTTCCATCATAACTAATAATACAGAGCTAAAAAATCAATTCTTATTAGAAATTACTCGAGGATGTACCAAAGGATGTCGTTTTTGTCTAACTGGCTCCACTTATCGTCCTTTTCGCTTTAAAGAAAAAGAAGTGATCTTGTTTCAAGCTAAATCTGCCCTTAAATATACTAATAAAATTGGATTAGTCGGGCCTAATATCTGTGATCATCCTGAAATAGAAAACATTTGCCAAGAATTAGCTTGCATGGGTTTTAAGATTAGCACTTCTTCTCTGCAAAGCATTTCTCTGTCTAAAGAGTTAATTCACTCCTTCTCTCAAAATACTATAACTATTGCCCCAGAATGTGGCAATGATAAACTGAGGTTTTCTTTAAACAAAAATATTACTAATGAAGATATTATAGACTGCATTAGAGAATTAAAGAGTATCTCTAAATTAAAACTTTATTTTTTAATAGGATTGCCCCAAGAAAGCATGGAAGATATAGAAGCGTTGATAAGTTTTGTGAATAAAATTAAAAAATTACAACCTTCCAGAAAAATAATCTTAAGCATAAATCCTTTTATTCCTAAACCTCATACTGCTTTACAGTGGCAAGACATGGAAGATGAAAATATCTTAAATAAAAAAATAAGCCTTATTAAAAACCGTCTTAAGAAAAGTATTAAAATTTCTATAGAAAGCCTTAGGCTTTCCATTCTTCAGGGAATTTTATCACGAGGTGATAGAAGATTAGGAAAGCTTTTAGTTGCTTTGCAAAAAACTTCGAATATAAAGCAAGCTTTTAAAGAAATAGATTTGCTCTATAATTTTTATAGATTTAGAAATTTTGGAGATAAGGAAATACTGCCTTGGGACCACTTAGATTGTGGCCCTAACAAAGAATTTCTTTTAAAAGAAGAAGAAAGATATTTTAAAAAAGAGATATCTAAAGGTTGTCCAGGAGAGTGTAACTTTTGCGGAATTTGCTCCCCAACTTCAACAAAGTCTAGTTTTCGTCTTTTCAAGATTTCGCAATTAGCATCTATTAATCATACCGTTTTAGGATAGTAAAAACACTTATTTTTTCTGCAGTTACGATGGTTCTTATTGGAATGGAAGCAAGAAATCTTTTCTCTATGTATTGGCAAATGAACGTCGAAATACTCCTTTGCGGAATTGTAGCCTACACCAAGAGCAGTCCTGACGAAACTCTTACAGCACATTGGACCAACATCGTTGGCAATAGTGTCAACCGTTCTTGCCACAATGTGCATGGTAATAGCAGGCTCCCTATCCTTGGGACATGCTGCACATAGAATGACACTGAAGGCAGCACCGATCCCAATGGGCACACCACAAACACCAGTAAGGGCACAGTATGGGGGAATGGATTGTTTTTGCGTCCGGTTCATAGCTTCAGTGATCTGTTCATTAGAGATGACCAATGTGCCATCGTTCTTTAATGCCGCGAGGAGCGATGCAGTAGCAATAAGGGCATGCTCACAACCCAAAAATGGTATTTTGGGATGTGCCATAAGTAGTTCCGCTATGGATAGAGGATCTTTCTCCTCCGTGGTGAGAGCAATGTCAGCAACCAGATCAAATGCTTCTTTTCCATGACACTCGTTGCAAACATAATGTCCTTTAGGACACCTAACATAGCCCTCTTCTTCTTTGCCACAATAGTTACAAACCAGACTGACTGCACTTTCCAAGTATTCCACAAGGGCGCACTACAAACCATGCAATTTTCTGATTTTTTTTCTTCTTCACATTTGCAGCATTCTTTACCCATCACAACACCTCCTTATTTTCCTTCTCAGTCACTATAGCACTTATTAATCATAATTTGACATAAAGCAAATTGATTTAACTATAAACGAATATTATGTTTCTAACGGAACGATT
>JASEGW010000019.1 GCA_030017825.1 bacterium
GAAAGTTGTTTTTATTCTAATTTTTCTTTATTTCTATAAGACCTTTTGATTAATAAGGGAGTATATTCTTATGTCGAACTCAGGTTAGTTATTAAATTCGTGCCTAATAAGGCCATTTAAATGCTATCTATCTCGGAATAAATAACTTAATATTGCTTCTCCTGTATAAAGTCGATTTTCTGCTTGGTCAAAAACAATAGATTCTTTGCTTTCAATTATCTCGTCTGTAATCTCCTCTCCTCTATGAGCAGGAAGACAATGCATAACTAAAACATTCTTTTTAGCTAAGTTAATCAAATCTCTATTTACTCGAAAACCATAAAAAGCTTTCTTTCTTTCATAAGCCTCATCTTCTTGTCCCATGCTAGTCCAAACATCAGTATAAATTACATCCGCTTTAGAAACTACTTCTTTGGGAACCTCATGTAGCTCTACTAAAGAATTACCATTAGAAATATCCTTAGCATAATTGACAATTTCTTCTTTAGGCTTATATGCAGGTGGAGTTACTATGGTAATATTAATTCCCATTTTGGCTGCTCCGATCAGCCAAGAATGGGCTATATTATTGCCATCTCCTATATAGACTAAATTAACACCTTTAGTTTGACCAAGTTTTTCTTTTATAGTCATCAAGTCTGCTAATATTTGACAAGGATGAAATAAATCTGACAAGGCATTAATAATAGGTATAGAAGAGTATTTGGCCATTTGGAGAATATCTTTGTGAGAAAAGGTGCGAGCTATTACGCCATCTACATAACGCGACATTACTCTAATAATATCAGGAACAGTTTCTCTAATGCCCAATTGTACCTCTTTGTGTCCTAAGTATAGAGAAAAGCCTCCTAAACGATTTATAGCTACCTCAAAAGATACTCGAGTGCGAATAGAAGGTTTTTGGAAGATTAAAGCTATTTTTTTACCTTTCAAGATATTTAGTGTCTCTCGGTTTGATTTATATTGTATGGCTAAATCTATCAACTCTTCAATTTCGTTTTTTTCAAAGTCTCTTAATGAAAGAAAATCTCTTTTTTTCATAATTGCCTCGGATTAATTTCAGATTAATTATCAATATTTCCTAAAACATTATCAAGTATTTCTAAAGCTTTTTCTATTTCATTATTAGAAATTATTAAAGGAGGTAGTATGCGTAATATGTTACCGCAAGTACAGTTAATTAAAAGTCCCTCTTGAACACACTTTTTAACTATTCTATCTCCATCAATGGTTAATTCCATAGCAATCATTAACCCTTGACCTCTAACTTCTTTAACAAAACTGTATTTTTTTGCTAATGTGTTAAGCTGAATAAGAAAGGAAGCTCCAACTCTTTTTACCTTTTCTAAAATATTCTCTTCTTTTATAACATCTAAGGTAGCACATCCTGTGGCAGCAGCTAAAGGATTTCCGCCAAAAGTAGAAGCGTGATCACCAAAGCTTAAATAGTCAGAGAACTTATCACTCACCACCATGGCTCCAATAGGAAATCCACTTCCTAAAGCTTTAGCTAAAGTCATTACATCAGGAGTAAGATCATGATAATTCTGAAAGGCAAACATTTCACCTGTTCTTCCTATTCCTGTCTGCACTTCATCAAAGATTAGTAAAATATTTTGTTTATTACAGATATCTCTTATAGAAGCAAGATACTCGGCTTTAGCAATATTTACCCCTCCTTCTCCTTGTATAGGTTCTATTATTACGGCAACTGTATTAAGAGTAATTTTTTTCTTAAAATCTTCTATATCATTAAATTTACAGTATTTAAAGCCTTCTGGTAGAGGATCAAACCCTTTTTGAAATTTAGTTTGACCAGTAGCAGTAAGAGTAGCCAAAGTACGTCCATGAAACGAATTTTCCATGGTAATTATCTCATACTTATCTCCAACTTTTTTCCCATATTTTCGAGCTAATTTTATAGCAGCTTCATTAGCTTCAGCTCCACTATTACAGAAAAAGACTTTTCCGCTAAAAGATAGTTCAATTAATTTTTTAGCCAGATTTATTTGAGGTATAGTATAGAATAGATTTGAAGTATGGATTAAAGTGGTAGCTTGTTTTTTAAGTATATCTACTATCTTGGGATGACTATGGCCTAAATTGCATACAGCTAAACCTGCTATAAAGTCGAGATATTTTTTTCCAGAAGCATCCCAAACAAAGGCTCCTTTTCCTTTAACTAAGGATATAGGATAACGACGATAAGTTTGTAATATATATTTACTTTCTTCTTCTTTAATTAACTCATCATTTTTTTCCATATTATTCTTTCACTACCTGAGTTCCAATTCCTTTGTCAGTAAAAAGTTCTAATAATAAAGAATGCAAAATTTTACCATTGATAATATGAGCTTTTCCCACTCCATTTTCAATAGCTTTTTTGCAAGCATCTATCTTGGGAATCATTCCACCTTTTATATACCCTTTTTTAATCAAAGACGCCACTTCATTAATTTTTATAGTAGAAATTAGAGTGTCTTCATTATTTGGGTCTTTTAATATTCCCTTTATATCTGTTAAAAATATTAATTTATGAGCTTTTAAATAAGCAGCTACTTCACCTGAAACTAAATCTGCATTTATATTATATCTTTTTCCATCTTCATCTATGCCTACAGGAGCAATAATAGGTATAAACCCTTCTTTATGCAAAGCATTTATAATAGTAGGATCGATACTCTTTACTCTGCCAGTATGTCCTAAGTTTAAAATTTTCTTACCCTTTGTTTTTACCAAAAGCTGTTCGGCTTTAATTAAATTAGCATCTACGCCACTTAAACCAATAGCTTTTCCTCCTTGTTTATCTATATTGGAAACAATTTCTTTATTTATTTTGCCACAAAGAACCATTTCTACAATATCCATAGTTTCCTTATCTGTAATCCTATGGCCATCAAAAAAATCAGCTACTTTTTCATATTTCTCCATTACTTTATTTATCTGAGGGCCTCCACCATGAATAATTACTGGTTTCATGCCTACGTATTTTAATAAAACTATGTCTAATGCAAAATTGTTTTTTAACTCTTCTTCGCTCATGGCACTTCCGCCATATTTAATTACTACAATTTTATCATAAAATCTCTTGATGTAAGGCAAACCCTCCACTAATACTTTAGCTCTAGCTAACAATTCTTTCATTTTATCACCCTAAATAGACATTTTTAGTAATATATCATCAAGTTCTGATAAAATCAATTATAATTTCAATGTTTTTGTAGCAATAAATTTAATCTTTCAAATTTAATCTTTCAAAAATAACTCCTTTAGTTTTTTAGATAAATAACCGATTTAGTAAGAAAAGTATCTCTACGATTTCTATCAGCAAGCAATCTAATCTCAAAAAATGCAGTTAATCATGAGAATAAAGGCTTAAATCAGGCATAAAGATAGTGCGAGTAAGGAAAAATGGTGAAATTTTATGTTCCTTAAAAAAGTATCTCTTTTTGGCTTTAAATCTTTTGGCAAGAAAGAAGAGCTAAATTTTGCTTCAGGTATTAATGCTATTGTAGGACCTAACGGTTGCGGAAAAAGTAACATTTTAGAAGCTATTCGGTGGGTATTAGGGGAGCAAAGAGTAAACATATTGAGAGGCAAGAGCATGGCTGATGTAATATTCAGTGGTTGCAATAGCTATAAACCTCTTAGTGTGGCCGAAGCATCATTATATTTATCAAATGAATCCCACGTTTTCCCTATTGATTTTGAAGAAGTAGTAGTTTCAAGGAGAGTTTTCCGTTCCGGGGAAAGTGAATACTTTATTAATGATGGTAAATGTCGCCTAAAGGATATCCAAGAGCTTTTTGCAGGAACTGGTTTAGGTAAGAATACTTTTTCTATTATTGAGCAAGGTAAGATAGAATCAATAATTAGTAACCAAGCTCAAGACAGAAGATTAATATTTGAAGAAATAGCGGGCATATCTAAATATAAAATGCGCAAACAAGAAGCTCTAAAAAAATTAGAAAACACTAATTTTAATATTTTAAGAATTGATGATGTATTATACGAACTTCAAAAACAAACTAACTCTTTAGAAAGAGAAGTAAAGAGAGCAAATCAGTATAGAAAATTAAGCGAAGAAATAAACACTTTAGAGGTAGAATATAAAAAGAATCAATATATAAAATTATATCAAAAATATGAAAATATTTGTAAAGAATATCTTAAAGTAGAAGAAAATGAAGCTAATATTTCAAAAATCTTAGAAAAATATACAGAAAGTCTAAAAGAAAAATACAGAGAAATAAAGGAAGTAAGAAATGACCTTTCTGTAGTTTCTTCAGAGCTAAGTAGCCTTAATCAAGAAAAACAAGATATAGAAGATCGGACCATTAGAAGCGAAGAAAAGAAAAACTATCTAACTTCTCAGACAAAACAAGTACAAAACGAAACAGAAGAATTAAAAAACAAAGAAAACTATTTAGAAAAATGTATTAAAAATGCAAAGACAGATACTTTAAGCTTAAATCAAGAAATTGAAAAAACAAATAGTGAATTGCTTTTAAAAGAAACTGCACTCTGTCAGATAGAGAAAGACAAAGAAGCAGCAGAAAATATACTAAATAAAGAAAAAGAAGAAATTATTGATATTCAAAAAGATATATCAAGAATTAACAACGAAATTACTAATAATGAAGTTTTAGGTAAAAATTTAGACTCTCAAATAGTAAAGTTAGACAAGGAAGAAAGTAAGGTCAATTTAGTTCTTAATCAAACTTGTAAAGATTATCAAAAGACTAATAATAAATTTGGAGAAAACAAAAATAAAATTGATAATCTCCAAAAGATGCTAAAAATAGATGAAAAAGAGCTTTGCGAAAAAAAAGATCATTTGCAAGAAATAAAGTTATCTATAGCCAAATATCAAGAGAACTTTAATAAAAGTGAAATAAAATATCACACTTTAAAAAAACTTCAAGATGATTTTGTAGGGTATTTTACTGGGGTAAAAACTATCTTAGAGGCTTGTCAAAAAAATGATAAACCGTTTGGAGAAATTTGCCAAATAGTTTCAGATCTCATAAAAGTATCTCCAGAATATGAACTAACCATTGAAGTTGCCTTAGGCAGCAATATTCAAAGCATAGTAGTTTTAACTGCCAAAGATGCACAAGCAGCTATTGCTTATCTAAAGAAAAACAAAGGTAAGGCTACTTTTCTACCTTTAGATTTAATAAAAGAGCGTAATGTTTGTGATAAGCTTTTACAAGTGATTGGTTGGGAAGGAGTTATAGGAAAAGGAAAAGATTTAGTTTTGTTCGATCCTTTGTATCAAAAAATATTTGATTATTTATTGGGTAATGTATTAATTGTTGAGAATATAGTTGTGGCTGAAAGAATTATTCGACAAATAGATTTAAATATTAAGTTAGTTACTCTTTCTGGAGAAGCAATTAATCCCTTTGGGGTCATTACTGGAGGTCAGCAAAAATCAAAAGAATTTAGATTTCTTAGTAGGCGTCGAAATATAGAAACAGCTAAAGTAGATATGAAGAAAGCTTCTGAAAAAATTACGGAGCTAAGAAAGGAAGAAACCAGTATTTCTAATTACCTTATTTCTATAACCAAGAGAATTCAAGAAAAAAAAGAAGAGATTGCCCAAATTGAAAAAACACAAAGAAATTTTGAATATAATATTAAAGCACAGCAGATTAAGATCAAAGATTGTGAAGCTATTATTAAACTTTGTCAAAGTGATAGAAGCAGATATAAAGAAGAAAAGTTTATTGTAGAAAGAAATCTAAAAAGATTAAAAAGCAAAAAGAAACTTCAGGAAGAGTATGATCAAAAAAGAAGAAGTATTATTAACTCTTTAAATCTTGATCTACAAATATATCAAGAAAATGTAAAAAACTTCTTAGAAAAAATTACTAATTTAAAAGTAATTTTAGCCAGATTTAAAGAGAGAGAGAGAAACCAAGTAAATAGTTTAAATAGATTTTGTGAGGATCTAAAAGAAGCTCAGGAAAAAGAGTATAAGCTGAGACAAAAGCTTCATAATTTAAAAACTGAAACTACAGTAGAAGAAGATATACAAGAATCTCTCGCAAAAAATATTGGTGAATTAAAGGAGAAGAGTGAAAAGATAAGTAGAAAACTTAAAGAATTAGAAGAAAAGTATGCTCTAAAAGAAAATTGTATAGCTAAAGAGCAGGAAATTATTGACAACAAACAACATGAAAAAGATGAAGTAGTAAAAATGTTCTATCAAGTAAAACTTGAAAAATCAAACTTAGAGAATTCTCTAAATAAAATTAGAGAAAATTTATTAGAAATAGGATTTAGAGACTTATTTGATGAAAAAAATAGTTTAATAATTAAATCACAAATTGTGGAAGAGGATGCTAATGAAGAATATGAAGAAAAAATAGCTCTGCTTAAATCTAAAAGAGAGAATTTTAAAGAAGTCAATTTAAATGCTCCTAAAGAATATCAAGAACTTAAAGAGAGAATAGAGTTTGTTTCTAATCAAAAGAAAGATTTAGCTTCTGCTTGTAAGCACTTGCATGCAATGATTGAAAAGATTGATTTAAAGTGTAAAGATTTATTTCTGGAAACATTTTTATCTATAAAAACTAATTTTTCTCAAATATTTAATCGATTATTTGAAGGTGGTTTTGCTCAAATATTATTGACTGATGATAATCTACTAATTGCAGGTGTTGATATTATTGTGCAGCCTAAAGGAAAAAAATTAACCAATATTTCTCTACTTTCTGGAGGAGAAAAATCTTTAGTAGCCATAGCTTTACTTTTTTCTATTTTAATGATTAAACCTGTTCCTTTTTGCGTATTAGATGAAATTGATGCAGCTTTAGATGAAGTAAATGTTGCTCGTTATGTTAAAATTTTATCTGAGTTTGGACAAAGAATGCAATTCTTAATTATAACTCATAATAAAAAAGCCATTGAAATAGCTGACACTCTTTATGGCATTACTATGCAAGAAGCAGGAATCTCTAAAGTAGTTTCTGTAAACCTCAAAGAAGCTATCTCCTAAAATCAAATTAAATTTAACGCATTTATATACCCTACATTTCTACCTTTTGTAGTAATCCCAAGACCTACATTTCAAAAACAATTTCTCCTTTTTGTTTCCCTTTTTACAATTCTTTTATGCTTTAGTATAAGTTTATAGGTTGTACAGCTCTAAATATGAGTTTAAAACTGACCATAATTGTTTACACTGTGCAATAATTTACACAGTAATTTTTTAGAAAAAAATGCAACCCATTCTATCATTAACCTAACTCTATTATTTTCAGATAATTTATTTTATCTATTTTAAGATTATATTTGGCATAATAATTGCTATCTATTACTAATAGATAAAATATTAATACTTATTTTTGAGAAAAATATGTTTACTAAAGCTAAAGATAGATACTTATTTTATTTTAGTAGCAGGATTCTATCCTACTTATTTATATTTCTAATTAGCTATTTACTTTGGCAACTCTATACTTAGTATTTAGTAACTTTTCGTAAAGTAGATATAGCTTGACAAATAGAGTAATTGGAAGGTAGCTATGAGTAATATCTTAGTTGTGGATGATGATAGAGGAATTCGTAAGGGTATTGCTTTAGCGCTAAGACAAAGTGAGCATAAGGTAACAGAAGCTGCTACAGGCATAGAAGCTTTAGGTATTATCAAGCAAAAATGTTTTGATTTAATAATATCTGATCTTCGTCTTCCTGAAATGAATGGTTTAACCCTCTTGGAGAAAATTAAAGAAATAAATCCTTTTACCGCAGTTATAATGATTACTTCTTATGGCACCTTAAAGACTGCTGTGGAAGCAGGCAAAAGAGGTGCTTTTGACTTTATAGATAAAAATTTTTCCTTAGAAGAACTTAAACTTAAAGTAAGCAAAGCTTTAGAAAGCCAAGAAATTCAGAGAAATAGTTTAAAGCCAATAGAAGATAAGGGGTATTTTAAAAATCAACTGGGAAAAAAGAGTTCTCTTGAACTTAATAAGGAAAAATACCTTCGTATTATAAATACTATTAAAGAAGATAAAGACAAAGAAAAACTTATTGATTTATTTGGTGGGTTAATGAGGGAAATATCTTTGAAAGAAAATGAAATAAATAAAATGATCATTGAAATGAGTAGTATTTATGAAGAATTATCGTTATTTTATCGGGTAAGTAAAAGTTTTAGTTCTCTCTATGATCTCGATAAAATATATAAAATAGCTATTTCATCTTCAGTTAGGCAGATTAATGTTAAAAAAGGAATGATTGGAATAGTAAAAAAAGATAGCGACCATATTAGCATAAAAAGCACTATAGGTTTTAATGGAGATTTAGTAAATAGCCATATTGTGCATAAATCATATTTTGAAAATGCCCTATTGAGTGGAAAACCAATTATTGATAATCGGGTAAGCGAGCACAAAGATGAGTATTTTGGGATAGCTGACAACAACTCTATAATAGTACCCTTTACAGTAAATGACCATGAACTTGGGTTTCTTTGTTTGTTTGATAAGATTGAAGATGAATTTAATACTCATGATATGAGAGCAATAGCTACTATTGCTTACCAGTGTTCAATTTCTATTGAGAAAGCTACCTATTATCAAGAATCTCATGATCTATTTCTTGATTCAGTGCAGGCATTATCTTCAGCTATTGACGCTAAAGATAAATATACTTATGGACATTCATCTCGAGTAGCTAAATATGCTGCTATGATTGCTGATAAATTAGATCTTTCTAAAAAAGAGATAGATGAAGCATACCTTGCCGGGCTTTTACATGATATTGGAAAGATAGGAACACCCTTAGAGATTCTCCATAAAACTGGGCCTTTAACTCATGGGGAGTTTGATATAATAAAAGAGCATCCCATACAAAGCGCCAAAATAATAAAATTCATAAAAAAGTTAACCAATGTTATTCCTTCAATTTTAGCCCATCATGAACATTTTAATGGAGCAGGCTATCCAAGTGGCCTAAAAGGCAAAGATATTCCTTTAATTGGTAGGATTTTGTGCGTAGCAGATGCTTTTGACGCTATGACTAGCGATCGTCCTTATAGAAAAAAAATGACCCTAAAAGAAGCTTTATACCAGATGAAATGTTGTTCAGAAAGACAATTTGACCCTATGATTGTAAATGTATTTACTAGTTATAGTATTGAAGTAGGGAAATTATATAGCTCTTTTCATGAGCAAGATGATGTTTTAGTATCTTCTGTAAATTTTTAATCTAAGTTTTATTTATTTATAATAAAACTACTATTTATTCAATACTTCAAATATAAAGTTTTCACTTTCTTTTAAAGCTTGAGGTATTTTAGCTGGATCTTTTCCTCCTGCGCAAGCCATATCAGCTCTTCCTCCACCACTTCCGTGGGTAATTTTAGCAATCTTACCAATTAGTTTTCCAGCATGTATTTTTTCTACAAGGTCCTTAGATACTTTACATACCCAATTAACTTTATCTTCTTCACTAGTAACCAAAATTACTATTCCAGAAGATAATTTTTGAATTAAAATATCAGCTGCTTGACGTAAAAAATCAATATCTACTTCTTTCATTTGAGTAGAAACCACAGAAACCCCACTAATTACTCTTTTTTTCTGTAAAACATAATCTAAATCAGAAAGAAATACTCTATGTTTAAGAGAAGAAATTTCTTTATTAAGTTCTTTGTTTCGAGAAATCAGATCATCTACTCTGCTAATTAAATCCTCTGGTTTGCTCTTTAATATTTCCGCAACATCCAGAAGATACTGTTCTTGTAATTTTGTAGTTTCATAAGCTTTAGCTTCACTAAGAGCTTCAATTCTTCTTATTCCAGCAGCTACTCCAGATTCACTATCCAATTTAAAAATACCAATATTTCCAGTGTTTTTTACATGAGTTCCTCCACAAAATTCAATACTAAAATCACCAATTTTTACTATTCGAACTCTTTCGCTGTATTCCTCTTCAAATAAAGCTATAGCCCCCATTTCTTTAGCTTCTTTAATATTTTTTTCAAAAATTTCTACATTAAAGTTTCTCCAAATTGTTTCATTAACTATTCTTTCCACTCTTTCTAATTCTTGTGATGTTAAGGGAGAATTATGAGTAAAATCAAAACGTAGGCGTATGTTTTCTACTAAAGAGCCAGATTGCTTTACATGTTTCCCTAAGACTTGGCGTAAAGCAGCTTGTAATAAGTGCGTAGCTGTATGATTCTTGGCAATTTGGGAACGGTTAGCTTGATTAATCTTTGCCCATATTTTATCACCTATGGCAATTTGACCTTCAATTATTTTTCCTTTGTGAATAATTATCTTGTTAATTTTTTGGGTATCTTCTATTTGAATTTTTACATTTTTACTTGAAATAAAACCTCTGTCTCCTGCTTGACCTCCAGATTCTCCATAAAAGGGAGTAACATCTAAAACCAATTCTGCTTCTTCTCCTTCAAAAGCTCTGGAAACTTCTTTCTTATTTTTAAAGAGCTTTAACACCTTTGCTGCAACTTCACTTTTTTCATATCCTACAAATTCCGAAACTGCATTATGAGCAAAACTACTTGAGACAATATTAGTTACTACTAAATCATCTTCAACTATTCGAGCGCTTTTAGCTCGCCTCTTTTGTTCTTCCATAAGGCTTCTAAATCCTTCTTCATCAATCTTTAAATTATGCTCTTTAGCAATATCAGAAGTTAAATCTATAGGAAACCCATAAGTATCATAAAGTTTAAAAACATCTTTTCCTGAAATTATCTTTATATCTTTATTTTTACAGTTAATTATTATTTCGTCTAAAATTTTAAGTCCCATATCTAAAGTCTTAGAAAATTTATCCTCTTCTATTTTTACTACCTTGCTAATATCTTCTCTTTCTTTATCAAGTTGAGGCATAGAGAAAGTTTTAATGGTTATGGGAATTAATTTATAAAGAAATAATTCAGAGAATCCTAAAGCTTTGCCTTGTCTAATAGCTCGACGCATAAGAGAACGAAGTACATACCCTCTTCCTTCGTTAGAAGGAAGTATGCTATCATAAATCAAGAAAACAATAGCTCGCAAATGATCAGCAATAATCTTAAAGGATATATCCCTCTTTTCTTCTTTTCCATAAGGCATTTTAGCTGATTCTGAAACATCATTAATAATAGGCATAAAAAGATCGGTTTCAAAGTTATTAGACTTTCCTTGCATCACTGCAACAAGCCTTTCTAAACCCATTCCAGTATCTATATTTTTTTTAGGAAGAGGAACAAGGGTGCCATCATGAAGACGATCATATTGCGTAAAGACCAAGTTCCAAAGTTCTAAAAAGCGATCACAATCACATGCTACACTACAATTGCTCTTTCCACAGCCTACATCTTTTCCTTGGTCAAATAATATTTCGCTACAAGGACCACAGGGACCAGTATCACCCATTTTCCAGAAATTATCTTCTTCTCCTAATCGTACAATTCGATCTTCGGAAATAAATTTTTTCCATATAGAAAAAGCTTCTTCATCGTCTAAGTAAATAGATACCCATAATTTTTCTTTGGGTAGAGATAACTCTTTAGTTAAAAACTCCCATCCCCACAAAATAGCTTCTTCTTTAAAATAATCTCCAAAAGAAAAATTTCCCAACATTTCAAAAAAAGTGTGATGTCGAGCAGTATATCCAACATTTTCAATATCATTGGTGCGAATACATCGTTGAGAAGAAACAGCTTTCGTAAAGGGAAGAGGATCTATTTTTCCTAAAAAAAGCGGCTTAAATGGTACCATACCTGCTATGGTAAAAAGAAGGTTATGGTCATTGGGTATTAGAGAAGCGCTGTCTTTGATTACATGATCTCTTTGAGCGAAATAATTTAAAAAGCTTTCTCTTATATCTTTACTTTTCATTTCATATTTTAATTTTCTTCATACATATAAGGTTTAGTTAAATCGCGGAAAGAAAAATTATTAATAACATGGTCACCATTATAATCTAATACTCTTAAATCCCCACTTTTATTCAAATCTGCAGCAACAGCATGATAGCGGCTAGTATATTTTTCTTCAGCTAAATTAATAGGTACTTCATAAGAAATAAATTTTTTAATTCCTTTATGTTTAAGTTTTTCTATCATACGAGGATCATCAATATCAGAGAAGTTAGTTAAAAACAATACAGGTCCTGATCCAGAAAACATTAAGAATGCTTTCATTGCTACCTCCTTTAAAATTAACTTTGCTTGTGCTATTATACTTAAAATAGTATAAACTTACATTATTTTTTTGTCAAATAGTATTATTACTTGTTGTTTTATTTAAAATAATCTAAGTTCGATTTAAATATGGATTTTGAATATTAATTGAAATTAGGAAAATATTTAATTTTTAAAGAAAAAAGAAGAGATTTTGTTTGAGGTAGAAGGCTTAAGTTTGATTCAATAGATAATTGACTCATAGCTCTTGTAAAGTCTTTTGAAAAACATTGAAAGCCTCCTCTCCAAATAAGACCATACGAATCTCAAAAATAGAAGAGTTTTCTTCTAAAAATTTAGCAATCGTACTTAAAGCTATTTTTGCAGCTTTATCCATAGGATAACCATATACTCCGGTGCTTATAGAAGGGAAAGCTATATTTTTGCAGCCTTTTTCTTTAGCAATCATTAAACTTTTCTGATAACAACTGGCAAGCAATTCTGGTTCTCTTTTATGACCACCTTTATAAACAGGCCCTACAGTATGTATAACGTATTTAGCTTTTAAGTTTCCAGCTGTAGTAGCTACTGCTTGACCTGTAGAAAGTTTTCCTTGGCTATTTCGTATTTCTTTACATTCGGCAAGAATTGCTGGTCCCCCAGCTCGGTGTATAGCTCCATCAACGCCTCCACCACCCATAAGGCTAGAATTAGCAGCGTTAACAATGGCATCTACTTCTTCTTTGGTAATATTCCCTTGAATGAGTTTTATTATAGAATTATTAATCTTTTTTTCCACATTCATTTCCTTATTTTTATTTTTTATTATTATAATTTAGGTTCGAGAATATGTAAATAAATTTCTATGATAAGCTTATAAGATACAGTTGTTCTAACTATGGCAAATTTAGATATTTTAATTGACTTTTCTGATTTTATTGATATACTTTAAAATATAAATTATACTAAATTAAACTTGGAAAACGCATTAAAAAACAGATAAAAGATTTCTAAATTTATAACTCTGTTATTTTTAATTACTCTCTAAGTTTTCAAGAATAAGAAAAATAGAGGCTAAAAAAAGTAAGAAAAAGATCTAAATTTAGCTTTTATCATTTTTTAACCTAGTAATATTTTTCTATAACCTTTGTAATTTAATTGAAGAATTTGGATTGAAGCCCATAGGATAATAAACTTACCTAATACTATGCTATTATTTCTTGAGACACATTATATATAATTAAAAATGAATTATAGAAAGCACTTTTTGAAAAATACTATTATTTTTTTTATGATATTTATTGCAGGTTGCAAAGGCTGTAATCATGAAAAAAATACATTAGATTTTAAAGAAAAAACTGTTTCCTTCTCAGAAAAAATAAGACTTTTAAAAAAAAGTGTTCCTGCTAAAGAAAGAATTAAAGAATCAGCAACTTCTAATATTAAAAAAGAAATTCTTGTTTCAGAAATAAATATCTTTTTTGATACCTCTATTCCCAGAGTAGAAATAAGTCCTTCTAGAAAAGAGGGATGTTGTAAATATGATTTTATTTATAAAGAAAGTAAAGAAGATGAACTTTTAAAACTGATTCGAGGAAGAATAACTTTTAATTACATCTGGAAAGAAACCTTAAAAAGATGGGTAGAGGTAAAACATGAAGTAAAAATAAAGAACCCAAAAGATATGGGAAGTATAAAGGGAAGAATTGTTAATGGCGTTACTAAAGATCCTGTTGTAGAGGCTATAGTGTATGGAGAAGAACGAACACAAATTCCTTACGAATACACTTTAATTTGTCGAACCAATAATGATGGATATTTTTTGATAAATCATGTTTCTATTGGGCGTTATTATGTTTATGGAACTAAAGAAGGTTTTATAAAAAATCTAATAGTAAATGTAGCAGTAGAAAAAGATAAAACTATAGATATAGGTACTATTTATTTATTATCTCAAAAAACCACTAAAGCTGTTAATATAAAAGGAAGAGTAATTGACAAATCTGGAAATCTAATCAAAGAAGCTACAATATATATGGAAAGTATTCCTAAAAAAGAAGATTTACCTATTACCGCTACAAGTTCTATAGGAAAATACACTCTTTCCTTTGCTTCTCCAGGAAAATATAAAGTAATTGCTCAAAAAGAAAATATTTCAAATTTTATTTATTTGACTATTACTAAAAAAGAAGTAGAGGAAAAACAAGCAATAGAAGCTGAAGATATTCTGGTTCTGATTCTATTTATAAGATAGATCCTTCTACAGGTGTAGTAATAACCTCTTTTTCTGCACCAAGAGGAGATCCTCGAGGAATTGTCTATGATGGAACCTATTTTTGGTGTGCCGATGAAGGTGTAGCTACTATTTATAGATTAAATATTAGTGATTATCTTTAAAAGAAAGGAGAAAGTATGAGGATACTAGTTACTGGAGGTGCAGGGTTTATTGGAGCAAATTTTGTAAAATATATGCTTAATAAGTATCCAGACTATAAGATTATTAATTTAGATATTCTTACATACGCTGGTAATTTAGATAATTTAATAGAAGTAGAGAATAATCCTAATTATAAATTTATCAGAGGAGACATTACCAATAAAAGCCTTATAAATAATATTTTAGAAGATAAGAATATCGAGGTAATTATTAATTTTGCTGCTGAATCTCATGTGGATCGAAGCATTGAAGATGCCGAAGTATTTATTACAACTAATGTTTTAGGTACTCAAGTATTGCTTTCTGCTGCTAAAATGCATAATATTCAAAGATTTGTCCAGATTTCTACTGATGAAGTCTATGGTTCTTTAGGGACAGAAGGTTATTTTACAGAAACTACTCCATTAGCCCCTAGTTCTCCTTATTCTGCTAGTAAAACAGGAGCAGATTTGCTGATTATGGCTTTTTATCATACTCATAATTTTCCTGGCATCATAACTCGTTGCTCCAACAATTATGGTCATTACCAATTTCCCGAGAAATTAATTCCTTTAATGATCTTAAATGCTTTAGAAGATAAGCCGTTACCTGTTTATGGAGATGGATTAAATATTCGGGATTGGATCTATGTAGAGGATCATTGTCGTGGCATTGATGCAGTTCTCCATAAAGGAAAAGAAGGGGAAGTATATAATTTTGGAGGAAATAGCGAAAAAACTAATATTGATACTGTTAAAATTATTTTAAGATTACTTGATAAGCCAGAGAGTTTGATAAGTTTTGTTAAAGATCGTCCTGGCCATGATCGCAGGTATGCTATTGACTTTAGTAAGGCAGAAAAAGAATTAGAGTGGAAGCCAAAATATTCTTTTGAAGAAGGAATAAAAATGACTATCGATTGGTATCTTGATAATTCCAAATGGATATCTCGGGTTAAAACTAAAGAATATTTAGATTATTATGAAAAAATGTATAAGGATAGATAAAATTATAGCTTAAAAATAGAAAATATACAGCTTTAATCATATTTAAATTAAAGGAGTAGCTTATGATAGAAGGAGTAAAAACCAAAAAATTAAGAATAATTCCTGATGAACGAGGAAGATTAATGGAGATGTTAAGGTGCGATGATGAAATGTTTTCTAAATTTGGCCAATTATATATGACTACAGCTTATCCAGGAGTAGTTAAAGGATGGCATTATCATAAGATCCAATGTGATAATATGGTGGTAGTTTCTGGAATGATGAAGATTGTTCTTTACGATAGTCGGGAAGATTCGCCTACTTATAACGAGGTAAATGAATTCTTTATGGGAGAAAATAATCAAATTTTACTTCATATTCCTCAATTAGTTTGCCATGGTTTCAAATGTATTAGCGACAAAGAAGCTATGGTAATCAATTGTCCTACAGAAGTTTATAATTATAAAGAACCAGATGAATACAGATTGGATCCTCACAACAATGATATTCCTTACTCTTGGCACCGAAAAGATGGATGATTAATAATATTTAGATAGATTAAGATTGCAAGGTTTTCAGCTTACTAAAAAAATGCTAAAGATAGTTAAAGCCATTTAAAAGATGGGCTTAATTATATGAAGTATAACTTATGGCTTAGTTGCATATATAAGATTAAATTAAATTTTTCTTGACATTATTTGTTTAAAATAGTATATTGTTCAAGTTATGAACATATCTGTAATAGAAAAAGAAGAAGTACTTCACTTACTTAATCACCTAAAAAAATCCCCTCAGACAAACCAGCGAATCTTGTCTAAAACTTTAGGCACATCTTTAGGTAAAGTAAATTTCATTTTAAAAGAATTAGGTAAGAAGGGATGGATTAAAATAAAAAGAGCAAGTCAGTCTAAAAATAAGCTTGCTTATATTTATATATTAACCCCTGAAGGCATAAAGCAAAAAACTAAGTTAACCAGTATGTTTCTTAAACGAAAAATAGAGGAATATAATAGATTAAAAAAGGAAATAGAGAAATTAGAGCTTGAGTTAGAAAATATGCAGATTAAAACTAATTGAATTTTTCTTTCTGCCAATTAGTGGCTATAAAAGTAACTATTATATTTATAAGTATTAGTTTAATTTATAGATTTATTATGATAAACAATATTGCCCAATTTAGATTAAATAAAAAAATAAATAAATTACCATTTGAAGTTATTGCTGTAGTGCTATTTGGTTCTTGGGCAAAAGGGGCAAACGAAGAACATTCTGATTGTGATCTTTTAATAGTTGCTAATAAAATTCACCCAAGAAAGAATAGAAGAGGTAGTGAAATAGCAACAATAAAAAGAATATTCTCATTAGGACTGCCTTCAGACATTTTACTTCTCACGCCTATGGAGTGTATATCTAATTTTAAAAATCATAATCCTCTTTTTTTGGATATCTGCGAAGAAGGCTTTATTATTTTTGATAAAGAAAATTTTATAAAAAGTCTCATAAAAGAAACCAAAAATTATATTTCTACAAAAGGAATTGAGAGATTAGACAATGGATGGAAATTTCCGGTAGCTATGCACACGCCTTCTTATCTTTCTGCAGTAAGCCAAAAAGATTTTGCTAAAGTTATGCTTAAAGATGGCGAAAGAGATTATCAAATAGGAGAAAAGCTTATAGAAGAACACTTTTTTGATAAAGCTGTTTATCATTTTCAACAAGCAGTAGAAAAAGCTATAAAATCTGTGCTTATTTGCTTTGGGATATTTAAAAAAACACATTTTGTTGGCGAAATTTTACTAAAAGAGTTAGAAAATATAGAGATGGAAGAAAAGTGGAAGGATAAGCTTAAAGATATAGCTATTATATGTGAAGAGATAGAACCAGAAGTAACTTGGAGTAGGTATCCAGGTATTGATAATGATGCTCTTTGGATTCCTTATGAAGAATATACCAAAGAAGATGCAGCTATTGTTGCCCATAAGGCAAAAAAAGTGACAGATATTTCAAAGAATTTTTATAAATATTGGTTTAAGATGTAACTGTCAACCAATTCGGTAATACTCTCTACCCAAAATAGGGTATAATATCTTTGAAGAAACAATATTAAAAGAAAGAATTATTTTAGTTAAATCTTAGGAACAGATCAAAAAAGGAATATAATTTGGTTGAGCAATCAAGCAAAGTAAAAATATGAGTATGAATTAAAATATTTTATTTGGAAAATTGATAAAAAATATTTCTCCTAAAACAAGATTAAGAAAAAAGATAAAGAACAGAAAATAGAAAAATAGTAATATCAAAAGGTTGATAATGTAGTGAATAAAAAAAATAAAATAGGATTTGAACACAATATTTTACAAGAAATAATAATGAGAATAAGTAGAGATTTTGATCCTGAAAAAATAATCTTATTTGGTTCGTATAGTTATGGAAAACTTACAGTGGACAGTGATATAGATTTGTTGATTATTAAAGAAAACGTTAAATCCAAAAGAAACACAGCTGTCAAAATAAGAAAAGTTTTACGCGGTTTAAAAAAACCTTTTGATATTATCGTCACTACTCCAAAAGAGTTTGAGTTTTTCAGCAAAGAATGGATTAATTCTGTATATGCAGAAGCCAAGAGAAAAGGAATTGTTATTTATGAAAGAGTATGAGCAGTTTTTAGAATTAGCTGAGTCAGAATTGCTTCTTGTTAAAAAAATTATAGATGATGAAGAAATAAGAGAAGAATTAATACTATTTCATATACAGCAAGTTATTGAAAAGACTATAAAAGCTATTTTATCGTATAATAGACTTACTGCGAAATAAATCAGTTATTTTACAAAAATGCTATAATTCCTTT